>JANLRI010000602.1:0-4884 GCA_031361565.1 Betaproteobacteria bacterium
CTGAGCGGTGCTCGATGCTCGACCATCATTACTCCAGTGCCTCAATTTTCTTTGCGAGATCGCTCAGAGCCTGAGCTAACAATTCCAGGGGGATCCTGAGTGATTCGTCCTGATTGCGCCGTTTCAACTCCTCCAACATGAGCACCGCCACACTCGCAGGCTGCATTAAATCATGGCGAAGCTGACTGTTGGGTTGAATCATTGGTTCTCAGACCTAAATTACCGACCGTCTAATGCACGGTCCAAAGTGTATTCTAGTAAAGAAACCCCAAGCTTGGCGATAGTGCGAACGGCTTAATCCAATAGTGCGGGCGAGGAGCAGAATGAAAATGATGCCGCGTGATCAAAACGAGATCAACAAGATATCCGCTGGAGAGGCAGGGATGCTGTTCGAAGGGTAAGCTCTCGATATTGCCCGGCCTGCAAGAATTGAATAGCTGGGAAATACTTTGAATACTTACAAACATAACCTCAGGCAGAGAATAAATACCACGGCCGAATGGGGTCCAAGGAGTCATGAATGAACCGCAACAAACTTTTGCTTCTCATCGGTATCGTACTGGCCGTTATAGCGTTTTTCTTTTTTGATTTGCATCAGTATTTCACCCTGGAAGCCGTTAAAGCTCAGCGCCAGGGCCTGGTGGATCAGTTCCAGGCGAATCCGTTCAAAATCGCCTTCGCCTTCTTCCTCGTTTACGTGGCGGTTGCTGGTCTGTCCTTGCCGGGAGCGCTCTTGTTGACTTTACTAGGCGGTGCGATTTTTGGATTGCTCTGGGGTACGGTGATAGTCTCCTTCGCGAGTAGCGTAGGCGCAACGCTCGCCTTTCTCGCCTCGCGCTTTATCCTGCGTGATTCGATCAAGGCAAAGTTTGGCGACAAGCTTGCCGCGATCGATGAAGGAGTGAGCAAAGAGGGCGCATTTTATTTGTTTAGCCTGCGTCTCATTCCAGCCTTTCCGTTCTTCATCGTCAACTTAATTATGGGTTTGACGTCGATGAAAACTGCGACCTTTTATTGGGTCAGTCAGTTCGGCATGTTGCTCGGGACCATCATCTATGTCAACGTCGGCACCCAACTGGCTGGTTTGTCTTCACTGAAAGGAATCTTAAATCCCGGCCTACTGATCTCTTTTGTTTTGCTTGGACTCGCCCCCTTGATCGCCAAGAAGATCATTGACATCCTCAAATCTCGCAAGATTTACGCGGGGTGGAAAAAGCCCGCCAGCTTTGATCGCAACATCGTTGTGATTGGCGGTGGTAGTGCGGGCTTGGTGACCTCCCTGATTGCCGCCGCGGTTAAGGCGAAAGTCACGCTTGTGGAAAAACACGAAATGGGCGGCGATTGTTTGAATACCGGATGCGTACCTTCCAAAGCGCTGATCAAATCGGCGAAATTGGTGGAACAAGCCAGGCATGCTGAGTACTATGGTCTCGAAAGGATTGATGTCAAGTTCGACTTTGCACAGGTGATGGAACGAGTTCAGACGGTGATTCAGAAGATTGCACCGCATGATTCCGTCGAGCGTTTTACCGGCCTTGGAGTTGACTGTTTGCGCGGCGAAGCGAAGATTAAATCGCCCTGGGAGGTGGAGGTCAAATTGCTCGACGAGCAGGGTCGCCCGACCGGTAAAACACAAGTCTTAACCACTAAAAACATCGTGATCGCAACAGGCGCCCGTCCTTTCGTGCCGCCAATCCCCGGTATTGATCAGGTTGGTTACTACACCTCGGACACCCTTTGGGGGCTGCGCGAGCAACCCAAACGACTTCTGGTGCTCGGTGGCGGGCCCATCGGCTGTGAGCTGTCTCAAGCGTTCAATCGTCTGGGCTCCAAGGTCACTCAGGTAGAAATGGCGCCTCGCCTCATGATCCGTGAAGATAGCGACGTTTCTGCCGAGGTCCTGAAACGATTCCTGGCTGAAGGCATTGACGTCAAAGTAGGTTTTAAGGCCGTCGAATTCAAACTCGATAACGGCAAAAAGACCTTGATCGCTGAGCGCGCGGACACCAATGGTGCCCTAGAGCGCGTGGAGATTGGCTTTGATGCGGTGTTGTGTGCCGTGGGTCGCTCGGCTAGGGTGAGCGGCTTTGGTCTCGAAGATCTCAAAGTTCCCCTGGGCAAGACAAAGACTATTGAAGTGAATGAATTCCTTGAAACCAATTACCCCAACATTTTTGTGGCGGGAGATGCTGCTGGCCCCTATCAATTCACTCATACCGCGGCACATATGGCCTGGTACGCTGCGGTAAACGCTCTGTTTGGGAGATTCAAAAAGTTTAAGGTTGATTATCGGGTGATTCCTTGGTGCACCTTCACAGAACCTGAGGTTGCAAGAGTTGGCCTGAACGAACAAGATGCTCAAGCCAAGGGTATCGCCTACGAATCGACCGTCTACCATATTGATGATCTTGATCGGGCCATCGCGGATGGTTCGGATTACGGCTTTGTCAAAGTGCTCACCGTCCCCGGTAAGGACAAAATCCTGGGTGCGACGATCGTCGGGGAGCATGCCGGTGATTTAATTGCCGAATACGTGTCAGCCATGAAGCACGGCCTTGGTCTGAAGAAGATTCTCGGCACCATCCATATTTACCCGACCTTAGCGGAATCCAACAAGTACGCCGCAGGGGAATGGCAAAAAGCCCATGCTCCTCAAAAACTTTTGGCCTGGGTCGAAAAATTTCACACTTGGAGTCGCTCCTAACGCCTCCATCAACCGTTCAGAATTAAATTTGATTCAGGAAATACTATGAAACGCAATTTCTTAAAGACTATGCTGACTACTTCAGCCGCACTCAGCCTCGGCTTAGTGGTCGTTTCTTCACCGGTGCGCGCGCAATCCGAGCAGAGCTATGCGGCTTGGGATGCTCTACTCAAAAAACACGTGAGCTGGAACCCGGCTGGGGTCGCCTCGTCGGTCAGCTACAAAGGGTTTTTAGCGGACCGCCCCGCCTTCACTAAGGTGTTGGAGGAGTTTAGCGCGGTGACCAAGGCCCAATTCGATGGTTTCAAAAAGGACGAGAAATTAGCCTTTTTAATAAATGCCTACAACGCCTACACCATTGAGTTAATACTTACGAAGTACCCTGATTTGAAATCGATTCGGGATCTCGGCAGCCTAGTACAAAAGCCGTGGTCGAAGAAATTTTTCAAGCTTTTGGGCGAAGAGCGCACGCTTGATAATGTTGAGCACGACATGATTCGTGCCCCTGGCGCTTTCGATGAACCACGCATTCATATGGCGGTGGTGTGCGCCTCGATAGGGTGTCCTGCCCTGCGGCCGGAGGCGTTTACGGCCGCCAAGATAGACGCGCAACTTGACGACTCGGTGAAACGCTTTTTACGTGATCGTACTCGCAACCGCGTGAATACTTCGAACGGCAAGCTGGAAGTTTCCAAGATATTCGACTGGTACAAGGGCGATTTTGATAAGGGCTACAAGGGTATTTCAAGCCGTGAAGTCTTTTTTGCACGTTACGCTGAAGCACTCAGTGATGATGCGGCCGTACGTCAGCAAATCAAGGACGGTAAGTTAGGCATTGCCCATCTCGATTACGACTGGAGTCTCAACGACAAGCGCTAGTGCGAGCAGGTCCTTCCGCCGCCCATGCTCCTAAACCCTCTGGGTGCTTAAGTCGGAACTTGGTCGCGTTAACAGTTCGGTATCGGGCACCGCAACGTTATTGACCAAGGGGCCTCGTACAAACGGTGGGGTTGTGAAGATATCCTCCAGGGGAATCGCCTCGCCGGTGTGGTTGCCTTGGATACGCGTTACTCCAAGCTCGATGAGTCGATCATAAATTTCCTCGTTATGAACGTGCTCAGCAATGGTTCGAACATTGAGCCGCTTGGCGACCCGGATGGTTGAAATGACGATTTCCTCGTCGATGGCGTTCGAGGTGAGATTCCGAATAAACGAGCCATCGATCTTGAGGTAATCAATTGGAAAGCGTTTCAAATACTCAAAGGTGGCCAGGCCTGTCCCGAAATCGTCCAACGCAATACCAAAACCCATCGCTTTTAGTTCGTCGACCAATCGAGAAGCGGCGCTGGGGTTACGAATCGCTTCGGATTCGGTAATCTCAAAGACGATCTTCTCTGGCGGAATATTGTGCAGAATTCTTTGTTCGCGGATATGCGAGGCGATGGTGCCATCGGACATGGTGAGCCCAGAAAGATTGATGCTGCACTTGTAGGTGCGCGCCAGAGCCTCTGGATTGTTGCCCAGCCAGGAAAACACTTTAGTAATCATGCCGCGATCCATGATCGGGGTCATTTGCGTTTGTACGGCCAGCGACAAGAATTGTGGTGGACGCACCAAAGTGCCGTCCTTATCAAGAAGACGAATCAAGGCCTCGTAGCTCACCATGCCTGGTGGAGCGTCAGGGTCCATGATGGGTTGCGCATGCACTTTGAAACGGTGCTCACGGATAGCTTCACGCAATTGTTCAATCTTGGTTTGGTAGGCCCGACGCGCGTCGATCATCGTCTGCGACAGCGGTTCGACGAAGATTTGTGGATCGCGAACACTCGCGGCAATGGCCTGGGCGTCGCCCAAAGAGAAGACGCAGTCCTCGCTATTCACGGCAGTTTTGTCTTCAATGAGAAGTCCTGCAACCGACACCTGCAGACGAATGCTGCCATTCTCGGTTCGAAACAACTGTCCCGAGAGCTGGCTATACACCGCTCTGGCAATTTGGCGAACCTGAGCGAGAGAGTCCGCCTCAATCAAGGCTGCGAAGCGGCCGGCAGACATGCGCGCGGCAATTTTCCCGCTGGCGTGAGTTTGAAGCAAGGCGGCCGCGCATTGTTCGAGCTGTAAGGCGGTTGTAGCGCCACATAAATCGTTGAGCGGATCAAAATTCGTCAGGTGCAGCCCTATGA
>JANLRI010000614.1:0-3328 GCA_031361565.1 Betaproteobacteria bacterium
GGTAGTTCAGTTGGTTAGAATACCGGCCTGTCACGCCGGGGGTCGCGGGTTCGAGTCCCGTCCACTCCGCCAACATTAAAGCCCCGACTTGTCGGGGCTTTTTCTTTATGGGGTTGCGTTGCGTTCGCGCCCCTCTTGAGTTGTTTGCGCGGATCTCGACTTCGATTTTGATGACGAATTTTGTAGGTACGGGCGAGCACTTAATAATTTACTTTAAAATAGTGGGTTAGGCGAAACAGCTTAGATCCGTTAATGCCTGTGTTCTTCATTACTCGTTTTATTCCGTCCGCTCTGGAGCATTAATGTTTGATTCGATTCGTAAGCACCAAAGAATTCTGCAAGGCTTATTGCTACTGCTTATTTTCCCGGCCTTCGCATTTTTTGGAATTTCTGGTTACGACCGTTTTCTATCGGACGACCGGTCCGAGATCGCCAAGGTGGGCGATGCGAAAGTAACGAAGCAAGAGTTTGATCAAGCACAGGCTCGCCAGATGGATCAAATCCGTAAGGTTCTTGGTGATCAGGCAGACCCCAAGATGCTTGATACCGAACAAAGTCGTAAAGAAATTCTCGATTCTTTAATCACCCAGAAGGCGTTAGCGGTTGAGTCGGCGCGCCGCAAAATTGCTGTGACTGACGGACAGGTGCGTGAGGCCATTAATGCGATTGATGGTCTAAAAAAGCCAGACGGTAGCTTTGACATAGAGCGCTATCGTAATGCCTTGGCGGCCCAAAATAAATCTGAGGCGACTTTCGAGGCTGAGGTGAGACGCGATCTTGCGCTGCAAGTGCTGCCCACCTCGATTGCCGCTACAAGCTTTATTTCCAAGGCTTCGCTTAGCCGTCTCGCAGGTTTGCTCGAAGAGCAGCGTGAGGTGAGGGTACTTAAAGTCAAGGTTGAGGATTTCATCAGCAAAGCTCAGCCCAACGAAGAACAGCTTAAGAAATATTACAACGACAATCTAAAGAAATTCGAGCAGCCCGAGCAGGCGAAGGTCGAGTATTTAGTGCTCTCGAAGGAAGCGATTGCTGCAACAATCACGCTCAACCCCGAGGATGTCAAAACCTACTACGAGCAAAACAAGGCGAAGTACAGTAAGAAGGAAGAGCGCAAGGCTAGCCACGTTCTCATTATTTCCGACAAGGCCGCTAAACCAGACGCTAAGGCCGCTGCTAAGGCTAAGGCTGAGGACGTACTCAAGCGTGTCAAGGCGGGCGGAGATTTCGCTGCCATTGCCAAAGCGGAATCGCAAGATCCTGGCTCGGCCGCCAATGGGGGAGACCTGGGCTTCTTTGAGCGGGATGCGATGGTCAAGCCTTTTTCTGATGCTGCTTGGTCCTTAAAAGACGGTGAGATCAGTAATGTTGTAGAAAGCGATTTTGGTTTCCATGTCATTAAGCTGACGGGCATCAAGGGGGGCGGTACCCGTAGCCTGGACGAGGTGAAGCCAGAAATCGAAAACGAAATAAAGGCGCAGCAAGCGGGGAAAAAATTTACCGAATTAGCTGAAGGTTTTACCAATGGCGTTTATGAGCAGGCCGACTCTTACGGGCCCACTGCTGAAAAGTACAAACTAAAAGTACAAACCGCTGAAGGGGTTACCCGGTCGATTGGTGGCAAGGTGCAGCCGGGGTCTGCGCTGGCTAACCAAAAGCTCTTGTCTACTTTATTCTCAGCAGATTCCATCAGTAAAAAGCGCAATACCGAAGCCATTGAAGTGGGCGGTGGTAATTTGGTTTCTGCGCGCATTGTGGAATATCAGCCCGCGAAGACCAAGCCTTTGAATGAAGTCGAGGTGGAAGCTCGTTCGCAATATGGCGCCACTGAAGCGCAGCGTCTGGCCATAGTTGCTGGCAAGGAAAAGATTAAGGCATTGCAGGCGACAGCGAGCGATGTGGGCTTCGCCCCCGAGAAGCTGTTGGTCTCGCGCAGTAATCCTCAAGGTTTACCGCTTTCTGCTGTGGAGGCCATCTTCGCGAGTTCGACGGCCAAGCTACCCGCCTATACGGGCATTGATGTTGGCGCACAGGGCTATCAAGTTTTTGAGATTTCAAAAATCGCGGCACCGAAGGCTGAAGAAGTGAAGGCCAAAGAGGCTCTTTATCTCAATCAGTTCGCGCAAACTGCAGCCCAGCAGTCGATTGCGGATTATCTTGATGCTCTCAAGGCCCGTACCGCCATCAGCACCCAGCCTGAGAAAATTGCCCCTAAGAAAGAAAATAACTAGGACGAGAATAGCTAGGCAAGCTCCGGCAGGCCTAGAACTTTTTTTGCACAAATGTGTATGGCTTGCTCTAGGTTTTGATGTCGGCTGTTTAGATCCGAAAATTGGCTGTCAAAACTCCACTCTATCGCTTGCGCAACTTCAAATTGCTTGAAGTTGCGTCGAATCGAACGATCGTACGCTGGGTCATAGTGAAACGCGAGCAAGTCTGCGACGAGGGTATCCCATTGGCCAAGACTGACCATCGCTTTCCAGGCCTTCACCTTGTCATGACCATGTAACGCGGTCAACGCGTCTAGCCGTGTGTTAAGGGAACTCTCGCTCTCCAGGAAGTGCGGATATTGGAGTTTGAGCAGCGCAACCCGAGTTTCGAGACTTGCGAAAAGATCGATACAGGTGCTGCTACGCATTTTTTCGATAAGTTTTTCGGGTACTTGGCATTGACCGATCTTTTTGGATTCAGATTCCACGTATACCGGAAGTGCCGCATCAAAGCGCATGAGGTCTTCCCAAACCAAGCTCTCAAAACGTTTCTGGGACGGTTGAACATCACCAGGCGAAAGTCCGAGGACCGAGCCCTTATGCTGAGCAATCTCTTCAAGATCAAGAACCTGAGCCCCCAGGGACTTAAGGGACTGGAGTACTAAGCTTTTCCCGCTTCCCGTGCGCCCGACGATGACTTTGTACCGAAGACGATCAGCGACCTGATCCAATTGATCGATGATCTCGCGGCGATAGGCCCGATACCCTCCATCGATAATTGAGACTGAATAACCAATGCGACTCAACACGGTGGCCAACGCTGATGAGCGATTTCCACCACGCCAGCAATAGACCAGCACTTTATCTTGGCGTTTGAGATCGCTTAAATGGGTTTCGAGAATATTGGCAATATTTCTTGCCACCAGGGCTGCGCCAGCTTTCTTGGCCTCAAAGGATGAGACTTGCTTATCGAGCGTGCCAATGCGAACACGTTGCGCATCATCGAGAACGGGATAGTTCACCGAGTTTGGGAAGCGATCTAACGCAAACTCGCTCGGGCTGCGAACATCGATGATGCGGGCAAAGCTATTAGCTTTTTCAAGAGCGATGGACGCGCTCAG
>JANLRI010000622.1:0-6506 GCA_031361565.1 Betaproteobacteria bacterium
ATCAAAGTCGAAGACATAAGCCTCACCACGACTCCATGGGTTCGTCTTCGTGGCAAAGGCCGTAAGCAGCGCACGATCCCTCTTTGGAAGACCTCTGTTAAAGATATTAAAAGATGGCTACTCGTCAATCCAGCTTTAACGCCTCAATCACCTGTTGCCAACCCGAGACGGCACACCGATGACACCGGCCAATGTAAGTTTACGCCTGGATCTCGCGATCAAAGCCGCAACAGCGAAGCAACCCGAACTAGCCAAGGTCAACGTCTCCCCGCACACGCTTCGCCACACGACCGCCATGCACTTGCTTCAATCAGGCGTCGACATCAGTGTGATCGCGTTATGGCTTGGACACGAAAGCCCGAGCACCACCCACATGAATATCGAATCGGACTGAGCAACGAAGCAGCGAGCACTGTCTCGCTTGCAACAGCCTGAACTGCGGCCAAGTTCGTACCGACCACCTGATGCACTTCACAAATTCCTCAAATCGATTTAATTATGGCCACTCGCTCGACCTTACAAAATTGGCTGTAACGAGTGAGAAGTCATACTATATCGCTGGTCACTTTACATAATTCAGCAATTTGCATAATTTCTGTGATGTGAAGCTTCACATAACAGAAAGAATTACATGTTCGCGGGCTCCGACGAGGGCGGCACAAGAGCCGACGCCATGTACAGCTTGATCGGCACCGCTAAAATCCATGGCCTCAATCCTGAGGCTTATCTCAAATAAGTCCTGACCCACATCGCCGAACACAAGATCAACAAGATCGATGAACTCTTGCCTTGGAATCTCACTGAGAATTTAGAGGCACTCAAGCCTCGCCATCAAAGTGCTGATCAAGCTCTGGCCGCATAACCCGATCAAATCGATCACGTCAATGCGGTACTGACCGAGCCCTTACATCTCAAACGGAAACCGACAATACGGCGCACTAGTCTATTTGCAAGTTGACGGAGCAGAGTTGCCTGTAAAACGCGCAATGTAGTAGGCCAGCGTATCAAGATCTTCATTGGCAATCTGCCCGACAGCTTCGGGCATCGCTGCGCTATAACCGACGCGGGCCCCCGAGCGAAAGCCTCGTAAGGTCATCTGTAGATAATCCTGTAGTTGTCCGTTAAGTCGAGGAACCTGCTGGCCGCCTGAGAAATCGGCCCCGTGGCAAAAAACGCATTTGTGCTGTAGTGCCAAAGCCTGTCCCTTACACATGCGTGCAGCATCACTTGCGGTCGCTGGCAGGGGCGGAGTGATGGGAGGAAGGGTAGCAATAAAATCAGCAAAGCCGCGCAAATCGTTGTCGCTCATGGTTTTTGCCACGGCTGTCATCGCCTCGTTGCTGCGTCGGCCCTCGCGGTACAAAAACAACTGTGTGATGGCATAAAACGAATGCTGCCCGGCGAGCACGGGTGTGCCGGGGGTTGCGCTGCGCCCATCAGCACCGTGGCAAGCTGCGCACAGCGTCGCGAAACGCTGTGCGTAGTTCTCAGTTGCCGCAGGCGCGGCCGCTGGTTTAGCGGCCCGCTTATGCTGGGCGCTGGCTGGACTCCCAGTCGAGACCAGAGCCAGCGCCGTCAACGCCGCTAAGAGGAGGCGCTGTATCACTTGCCGTAGCTGATCCGGTAGATCGCACCCGCGTGATCGTCACTCACCAACAACGATCCGTCATTGAGAATCAGAAAGTCGGCCGGACGCCCTAGGTAGCCATTGTTCTCAACAAAGCCCGTCATGAACGGCTCGACCTTGGCGCCACCTTTACCATCTGACCAAGCGACTGAAACGTCAGAATACTTCTTGGTACGATTCCAGGGGCCATGACGTGCAATAAACATCGCACCTTGATACTTGGCAGGGAACATCTTACCGGTGTAGAACTTCAGACCCAATGATCCTGCGTGTGGCCCAAGAAGTGCCGCTGGCTTCACATAGTCGTCACAAGATTTACCCCATCCAAACTCTGTATCGGGAAGGTTGCCCTGATGACAAAACGGATAGCCAAAATGCTGCTTGCCGGGTTGAGTCACACGATTGAGTTCGTCGTTAGGCAACTCCTCGCTCAACCAGTCGCGACCGTTATCCGTAAACCAAAGATCACCGTTTTTCGGATCAAAATCGAAGCCGACAGTATTGCGAACGCCTGATGCGATGGTCTCGATACCGCTACCATCAAGATTCATGCGAAAGATCTTAGCCCACTCGCCAGGATCACAAATATTGCATGGCGCGCCGACCGCGTAGTACAGCTTTTCTTTGTGAATACGAAGGAATTTCCAGCTGTGGTCGGTGCCTCCGGGAAGCTTGTCATAGATCACCTTGGGTTCGCCAGGATTATCGAGTTTGTCTTCGATATTGTCGTAGCGCATGATCTTGGTGTTGGTGGCTACATAAAGGCTACCGTTGTGGAATTCAATACCCGCAGCAAGAGGCATCTTGTCGATGATCACCTTGGGTTCACGCTTGCCGGGAGGGAAAGCGTACACCTTGTTGGCCACAAACAAGGTACTCGCGAAGATGGTGCCTTTAGCGCCCTGACGCAGTCCACGGACATCGAGCACGCCTGAGGCCCAAGTTTCGACCTTGAAGCCGGGCGGTAATTTGAACTTGGAGGTGGGGAGTTTGTCTGCCGACGTTGGGATTGGGAAAGCAGGCACGGGCGCCATCTTCATGGCAGTTTCGGTTTTCGGTCGACCTTTGGCCCACCCAGGCTCTTCAGATTGAGCCATAGACTGTTGGGCCATGCCGAAGCAAGCGATGCCGACCGAAGCGGCGAAGGCGGTTCGTAAGAGTAACTGATGCATGATACAGGTCTCCCTATATTGGGGTTGTGAAAAACACCATGTTCATTGGCGTTGAGGACTACAGCTAAAATCCTACCAGACGCGACACATTTTCACTTGTCAACTTTCCGATTATTGAACTAGCGAGCTTTGGGTCGCAGATGCATCTACGATGATGAAGCTCACGTTCGCAGTGCGGTTGTCGTTTTCCGTTTGAGTTAGGCATAATTTCCGTTAAAGGTGGCAAGAACTCACTAACTGATGCTGTGCCCAGACTGCCTGTCGTTCTTCGGTTTTGAGCCGCCACGCGCTTCCCTCCCAATTAGGCACGATGGCTTGTTCACAAAATGCTCCAGAAACTTGGCTCTCTTGATCTGTTTGGAGAACACCTCGCCTGTCTGCGCATTAACCCAATGCAACTGAAACACCAGTGTGGGAGATTCTACGTTGAGCTTGTTTGCGCATAGCCCGGCAGCCATGCCTCTTTCGATGTCTCGGGGCATGGCGTTGGCGCTGAGCACTACCACCGGAATATGGGCCGTGAGGGGGTCAGCCATGAGGCTTTTGAGCGCTTCCAGCTGGCTGATGCCTAGCAGGTTGATGTCTATCAAGATCACGTCAGGCCGAGCGCTGCGGGACCAGGCCCGCGCCGTCGTCTGCGTCTGCCAACGATGGCGGCATGGCGATTAAGTTCATTTCGACCCAAAAAACACTGCCCGTGCCCACGCTGCTTTGCACGCCAATCGCACCGCCCATCATCTCTACCAGTCGTTTGGTCATCACCAGGCCGATGCCGGTGCCGTCTTCTGCGCCGGCCTCCCGGCCAAGCCGGTTGAAAGGCTGGAACAGGTGGGTCATTTGCTCGGGCGTCATCCCGACGCCGGTGTCGGCGACGCTGATCCGAACACGTTGCGGCGTGGCCTCAACGCAGGTCACGTTCACACTGCCGCCCGCGTTATTGTACTTGATGGCGTTGGACAGCAGGTTGAACAGCACCTGCTTCATGCGCTTGCGGTCGGCATGTACCGAATAGTCGCCGCCGGGTGCCGCAAAGCTCAAAGGGAGACCGCGCTTGTCGGCCTCAGGCCCGATCATGGCCTCGCATTCGCGCAGCACACTGACCAGCACCATCGGCTCCATGGACAGCGAAAGATTGCCCGACTCAATCAGCGACAGATCGAGAATCTCGTTAATCAATTCCAGCAAGTACCAGCCGGCGTGCAATATTTGGTCAATGCTGCGTTTTTGGGACGGCGATGGCGCGGGCTTGCCACCTTCCAGCAACTGTGCAAAACCCAAAATGGCGGAGAGCGGCGTGCGCAGTTCGTGGCTCATGCTGGAGAGGAAATCCGTCTTGGCCTGGTTGGCTTTTTCGGCACTGATCATGGCGAGCGCCAAGTCAGAGTTCTTCTGCAGGAGTTCCTGGGCCAGATGCTCTTTTTGCGCCTCCCCTTGTGTGCGGTCTGTGATGTCGGTGAAAAGCACCGCCACTTTGCGGCTGTCTGGACCGCCGACCTTGAAAGCGTAGAGATCAAATGTGCGGTCGCTAAGAGGTTTCGCTTCTCTCACAAAACGGATGGCCTCGCCCGTCACCGCGACTTTGCCGTAGATCTCAAACCAATACGGCTCCAGATCTGATGTGAATTCCAGCATGCGCTTGCCGACGGCATTGACCATTCCGCTCTGCTTCTCGAACGACGGGTTGATTTCCAGAAAGCGGTAATCGACCGGCTTTTGCTGCGCATCGAAAATCACGTCGATTACGCAAAATCCAGTATCAATCGAATTGAACAGATTGCGGTAGCGCTCTCCGCTTTCGCGCAAGTCCAGCTCTGCGCGCTTACGTTCAGTAATGTCAACGTTGATTGCAAATGATTTCAGCTGCTTTCCGCTGGCATTGTGTTCAAGAGTCCAGCTACTTTCGATCCAGCGCTCGACCTGGTCATCGCCTAAGACCCGGTAATCAATTTTTCCGGGCGGTTTGCCGCTGACGAAAGATTCCACTGCCGCCTGCACGCGAGCCCGGTCTGCGGGCACAACGTGTGCGAGCAGCGCGTGCACGCCCAATGAAGCATCGATCTCCTGCTCAGCAGGTGATACGTACCCCATGACAGCGGCAAAGTTGTCGGCTGTGCGTGCGCCACCTGTCGCCAAATCAGCTTCAATATAGGTCAGCCGCGCTGCGTTGGCCGCATATTGCAGGCGAGCCTGCGCTTCCAGTGCAGCATCTTCTGCGAGTCGGCGCTCGGTGATGTTACGCATTGTCGTCTGAATGGCTGGCGAGTCGCCGTAGACGGTGGAAATATTCTGCACTTCCACGTGGATGGGTGTGCCGTCCAGCTTGAGCAGCACTTCCTCAATCATGGGTGAGGCGGTGTTAGTGAGGCCCCGGACGTTTTTGACGCGCTCCATCACCATGGCGCGAAAATCCGGGTGAACCCGGTCTATCAGGGCTTTGCCCACGAGCTCATTGGGAACCCTGGCCCCAAACATGTTAAGCGTAGCCGGGTTAACAAAAATGATTTTGCCATCGCGGTGCACCACGATGGCGTCGGGAAACCCTTCCACCAGCGCGCGAAAGCGGGCCTCGCTGGCCTGTATGGCAGCGGCCATGATCTTGGCATCGGTCACGTCATTGAGCACCATGCGCTGCATGGGCGTGCCGCTGGCGTCGTGAGCAAAGGTGGTGGTCATGTTGACCCAAAAATTCGCGCCGTCGCCCTTTGACATCTGCAGCTCGAAGGCCTGGGGCTCGCCCGCAGTGAACATGCGCTTGTTGTTCAGGTAGTAGGTATCCTGGTACGCCTTGACGATGAAGCGGCTGATACGCTGGCCCACCAGGTTGCTGCGCGCCACGCCCAGCAGGGTGGCGGCGGCAATATTGGCCTCCAGAATTTGCCCCTGCTCACTCACCGTGCAGTAGGCGACCGGGGCCAGGTCATATAGGTCGAAATAACGCTCGCGCGATGCATCTAGCTCAAGCTGTGCGCGGCGTAGCTCCTCGTTTTGCATCTCCAGTTCAATCTGGTGCACTTTGAGCTCATGCACTGTTTTTTGCATGTCCTGGGTCGAGTCGGGCGGCGCGTTGTCCTGCAACTGGGCTGCCGTGACGCGGATTATTTCTTCGGCATGCTGGCGCAATGTCTGCCCGGATATTGCCCCGCCGGGATTGGCGGGCACGGGGCTGGCGGCCCCGGGCCCTTGGGCAACGTCTGAGGTACTTTTAGCCATGGGCCTTCTGCGCTGTGGGAGGCTGGGGGCTAGGTTTAGCGCCACGTGCCCGCTCTGTGGTGGCGATCGCATACACCTCGCCCGCATCGTTGATCAGAGCGGTAGATGTCAAGGAAATATCCATCACCGAGCCGTCTTTGGCCAAGCGTTGGGTCTGATGAGGTTTCAGGATCTCTGCCTCGCTGAGCTGGCGCACCCGCGCCAGCGCTTTGGTTTGAAGCGCGTGGGGAATGCGGTCGCGTACATTCCTCGCCAGGGCTTCAGCCTCAGTCCAGCCATACATGCGCTCAGCGCCGGGGTTCCAGGCGATGGTGCGGCCCTCCAGGTCTTGCACCGTAATGGCGTCTAACGAGTCACGTATTACCACCGCCAGGCGCGCCTGCTCGTTGGCCTTACGCAGGGCATCGCGGGTGCGTACCATCTCCGATATTTCAACAAAGGTGATCACCGCGCCTTCAATTACGTTTTCCAGCGTGCGGTAGGGCAGGATGTGCATG
>JANLRI010000685.1:0-1145 GCA_031361565.1 Betaproteobacteria bacterium
ATCAACGGCAAATCGGTCGACAGTGCACAACGCTTCGAGAGCCTCAACCCCTGCAACCAGGAGGTCATCGCCGAAGTCGCCGCTGGTGGTGCGGCGGAGGTCGCCCTCGCGGTCGCAGCGGCAAAAGAGGCCTTTCCGAAATGGGCAGGCACGGCGCCTGCGCAGCGCGCTAGGCTGATGCGCAAGTTGAGCGAACTGATTCTTAAAAATGTCGACGACATTTCAGCGACGGAAACTCAAGATACCGGGCAAGTGATCAGCCAGACCCGTAAGCAGCTCATCCCACGCTCGGCCGATAACTTTACTTATTTTGCTGAGATGTGTACTCGAGTGGATGGTCATACCTACCCCACCGAAACGCATCTGAACTACACCCTCTTTCATCCGGTCGGGGTGTGCGCTTTGATTAGCCCCTGGAACGTGCCGTTTATGACCTCCACCTGGAAGACCGCGCCCTGCTTGGCGCTAGGCAATACAGCCGTGCTCAAGATGAGTGAGTTGTCTCCGCTCACAGCTTCAAGACTTGGTGAGTTGGCCTTGGAAGCGGGCATTCCTGCAGGTGTTCTGAACATTGTGCATGGCTATGGCAAAGACGCGGGTGAAGCATTGGTGAGGCACCCCGACGTACGCGCCATTTCATTCACCGGTTCAACCGCTACCGGAAACCGAATTGTGCAGCAAGCCGGTTTGAAAAAATACTCGATGGAGTTGGGTGGCAAATCACCCTTCATTATTTTTGAAGATGCCCAATTGGACCGTGCGCTTGATGCTGCTTTGTTCATGATCTTCTCCAATAATGGTGAGCGCTGTACGGCCGGTTCACGCATCCTGGTGCAACAATCCATCTATGCCGATTTTGTTCAGAAGTTTGTAGCACGTGCGAAACGCATCAGTGTGGGCGACCCGATGGACGACAACACCATTATTGGGCCGATGATCAGCCCCGCGCATTTGGCCAAGGTGCGCGGCTATATTGAATTAGGCCAAAAAGAAGGCGCGCAAATGCTGTGCGGCGGCACTGAAGTGGCTGGTTTACCAGAGGCCATGCGCAAGGGTAACTTCGTTCCCGCCACTGTCTTTTCTGATGTTGATAATCGCATGCAGATCGCGCAAGACGAAATTTTCGGTCCGGTCGCCTGCTTGAT
>JANLRI010000709.1:0-1486 GCA_031361565.1 Betaproteobacteria bacterium
GGCACTGGCACAGGCTCAAAGCCCAGCGATTCTTGACAAGTGACTTGCCTCGTTTGGTGAGTCACAAATTAGCTGCCAATAAAAAACCCGCAATGCGAAAGCCACATGCGGGTTTTAAGAAATGCGTTTTCCACGAGGAGTAGCCTCGTGAAACTAGTATTTGGTGCCCCCGACAAGAATCGAACTCGTGACCTTCGGTTTACAAAACCGCTGCTCTACCAACTGAGCTACAAGGGCTTATTTTTGCTGCAGGCGGCATTCTAACCTGCTTTTAGATTTTTTTCTGGCGCGTCACTTCACTCGTGTCAGCTTAGGCTTGCCATTAGTCGGCTTGGTAGGCTCTGGGGTGGGCTCTGCAGGGCCTTCGAGCAAAAGATTTTTATTGCTTTTCTCGCCTTCCGTGATGGATCCCTGCCCGCCAGAGACTTCAGTCGAGCGCTCAGTGTTCACGTCCGACTTTTTCTGAGGGTGCGCCCCTGGCCGCGGAGCCGCGGCGTTGCGCGTCGACTCTTGACTCTCGGTGGCCGCACCAGACTCCGAGGCCAAGTGATCAACCTTAGATTTACTGCTTTCGCTGGTTGACTCAGAGGCCAGCGACACCACCTCCCCGTCTTGACGAACCGGGTTAGGCTCGGCGCCTTGCGAAGGCCGATCACCCGTGCTTACCGATTTCAGCTTGCGCGCATTGGGACGCTTGGCTTCGTTGAGGCCAGCATGGGCGTTTTTGGTTGAAGCACTGGGCTTAACGCTTGAAAGGCCGCGAGCCCCACCAGCCGAACCCGAAGGCGCACGCCCCGCAGGAGATGAGCCCTCTTGAACATCGGCTCCATCTGCAACGATGCCCGTGGGCTTCGCTACCTCAAATGACATTCCATGCCCGTTCTCTCGTGCATAAATGGCGCTGACATTTGCGATCGGAATCACAATATCTCGGGCTTGACCACCAAAACGCGCCTGGAACTCCACGTACTCGTTGCCCAGTTGCAACTTGTTGGTTGCCTCAAGAGAAACATTCAGCACGATCTCACCAGCGCGCACGTATTCACGCGGCACCTGGGTAGTTTGATCCACAGCCACGGCTAGGTAGGGCGTAAAGCCATTATCCGAGCACCACTCGTGAATGGCGCGGATCAGGTAAGGCTTGGTGCTAGCGTCACTCATTAGGGCTGGCCATGTTCAAGGCGGGACGGCCGCTTAGCGACGCATCACCTTCTCCGATGGCGTAAGGGCTTCGATGTAACCCGGACGCGCAAACATGCGCTCGGCATAACGCAGCAAGGGAGCGGCCGTTTTTGGCATCTCAATACCGTAGTGATCCAAGCGCCACAGCAAGGGAGCAATGGCCACATCTAGCATCGAGAAGTCGTCGCCCAACATGTACTTATTTTTTAGGAAAATGGGTGAAAGCTGGGTCAAGCGATCACGAATTTGCTGGCGCGCTTTTTCCATGGCCTTGCCTGCATCTTTTGGTGCCTCTCGTTTTTCC
>JANLRI010000612.1:0-26772 GCA_031361565.1 Betaproteobacteria bacterium
GATCTTGCCGCCGGGAAATTACCGGCAGTGAGTTTCTATAAGCCCGCCGGTCGCGACAACCAGCATCCTTCATATACCAATATCATGCGCGGTGATACGCATATCGCCGAGGTGCTCGAAAAACTGCGGGCCAGCGCGCAATGGAACGACATGCTAATTGTCGTGACATATGACGAGAACGATGGGTATTGGGATCACGTACCGCCCCCGACGGGTGCGGGTTGGGGAGACCGCTGGGGACCAGGCTCGCGGGTGCCAACGATTATTGTTGGGCCCTACGTCACGCGCGGCTACATCGATTCCAACAGTATGGACACCACATCCATTCTTAAAATGATTACTCAACGATTTGAGCTTGAGCCATTGCCGGGTGTGCGCGCCAAAACTGGCAATCTTTTCTCGGCATTGCAGTGAGTGCAGGCTATGGTACGGACTAGTCCTCAGATTTGGACACTGTAGTGCGCCCGTTCCCCAGAACAGCTGGGCGAGGCTTGATAGTTGCTGCCTTGGTTTCCGCAGTATTGCTTACGGCAATTACAGCTTGCACTGTGACGCCCACGATACGGCGCGAGGAGAGATCCGCACTGCCGACGACGCTCAAGACGGTTGCGGATCAAGTGAGTATCACCGGACCGCGTGGCCGACTGAATTCGCAGGAACGCAAGCGACTGATTCAGTCGCTCGGCCAGCAAGGCCATTCGTCCTTGCTACAGCGCCATCTGGCCGGCATGGCCGCCTTTGGCGAAGTCGACCTTAGCTCCGGCAATCAGGCGAAGCTATTGATTGATGGTCCGGCGACCTTTGAGGCCATGTTTTCCGCGATAGAAATGGCCCGTTCTTCGATCTTGCTTGAGAGTTACATTATCGACGATGCGGTGATTGCACAAAAACTGGCTCAATTGCTGGCACGCAAGCGAGCCGAGGGCTTGACCGTGGCTGTGCTTTATGACGCCGTGGGATCAATCGGTACCGCCGAAGACTTTTTCGACGGGTTGCGCAAATCGGGCATCGCGGTGTGCGCATTTAATCCATTCAAGCCCACCAAGCGGCCTGGATATTTCGATATCACGCATCGCGATCACCGCAAAATCCTGGCGATCGACAGGGAATGGGGCTTCACTGGCGGCATCAACATCAGTGCAGTCTATTCCTCGGGTTCGTTCCGACAGCGCCGGATCACAGCAGAGCAGGAGATTCAGCGCAAGGAAGGCTGGCGTGACACTCAGGTACGGGTACGCGGTCATGCCGCGGCGAGCCTTGATGACCTGGTGCGCGAGACCTGGGTGCAACAACGTTGCGAGGGCGATTTACCTGCTGCCCAGGTGAATAGCACGCCAACTCAAGCCTTCGGCCCGGATGTGATTCGAATCATTCCGGTGACCCCCGAGGACAGGGTCAATCGTATCTATGCCCTATTGCTCACGGCAATCGACGCCTCGCAGCGCAGCGTCTATCTGACCATGGCCTACTTCGCGCCAGGGCCGGACATGATCGATGCCCTTTGCGATGCCGCCAAACGGGGTGTCGATGTGCAATTGGTGTTGCCCTCGGTCAGCGACTTCTCTCCCGTGTTGTATGCGGGACAAAGTTACTACCAACGCATGCTCGAGGCCGGGGTCAAAATTCATGAGTTGCAGACTGCGGTACTACATTCCAAGACTGCCGTCATCGACGGCGTGGTCTCGACGGTAGGATCAAGCAATATGGACTGGCGCAGCTTTGCGGCTAACAACGAAGTCAATGCTGTGATTATGGGTGAGGACTTTGGCAACACCATGATCACAATGTTCAAACGTGATGTTGCTGTGTCCAAACCAATCAGTATCGAGGCCTGGCGCACCCGGTCGCTATGGCAACGGATAAAGGAAGCGGCCTCTCGCGCATTTGAGGCGGTATTCTGAATGATGGATCGGGAAAATGAGAAAGGGGCACGGATGTTTAGGACCGTGCCCCTTAAGCCACGAGTGGTGGCTGTGATGCTGTACTCCCACTGTGTTCAGACAGTTCCCCGAAACGTTTCGGGACGGGCGAACCTCCTCAGGTTTTTGCCAATAAGAGCCAGCAACTTCAATGTACGCCTGTGAAATCGACGCGTCAATAGGGGATAGAAAAATGTTATCGTGTCGCCATGAATGCATCTGAAAAAACTGTTGGTCTTCATTCCTCGTTGCCGGCTTCCGTGCCGACCAAGCCAGACAAGATCCCGTACGCTCTGCCGCAACCTTGGGGCATGGCCGCCGACATGATGGAAGCCAACATCCTCGCCGAGGACGATGAGCGCCTGTGGGCGCCGATTGCCCCGGACATTTGGTCGCGACCGATCCACCTCAATGCGGTCGGTGGCTTTTATGTTCACTTACTCAAGGTCAAAAAGTCCGGTGTGCTTCAGCGCCACCGGCATTCCGGGCAAGTGCATGCTTATGTCCTTAAGGGCTCTTGGTATTACCTCGAACACGACTGGGTAGCCAATGCCGGAAGCTATGTATTTGAGCCGCCGGGTGAAACTCATACTCTGACCGTACCCGATGACTGCACCGAGATGATTACGCTATTCACCGTGCATGGTGCATTGATGTATGTCGACCCGATGGGTGTTTCCTTGGGGTATGACGATGTGTTTACTCGTATCGAAAAGTATCGAGCGCATTTTGAGAATGTCGGCCTAGGTGCAGATTATGTGAAGCGGTTCATGCGATAGAACCGGCTGCGCGTTTTGGACTGGACTCACTTACGGTCATTCACCGACTCGTTCGCCTCGATCTCACTGGTTTTCTTTGCGCTGTATTTGCTAGCGGGTGCCTTTGTCGGATTTCTAGCGGGCTTGCTCGGCATTGGTGGAGGCATGATGTTGGTCCCAATGCTCTCGGCAATCTTTACCGCGCAGCACTTCGCCCCAGACCATATCATTCACCTAGCACTGGCTACCGGCATGGCCTCGGTGATCTTTACTTCTAGCTCCTCGGTGCGTTCTCACAATATTAAGGGGGCGGTGGATTGGAGCATCGTCAAGCGCATGGTGCTGCCCATGACCCTTGGTACATTGAGTTCTTCTTTCTCGAGCGGATGGATAGAGCAAAAGACACTTGCAATTGGCTTCGTGGTGATTGTCTATGGCGGCGCATATCAGATTTACTCTGGGAAAAAACCCGCCGCTGGAAAAACCTTGCCCAGCACGCCGTGGCTATGGCTGTTTGGTTTGCCGATCGGCTTTATTTGCGGCTTAGTCTCTGCGGGCGGCACCTTCCTCACTGTGCCCTTGATGCTTTACTTTGGAGTGCCCATGCGAACCGCCGTCGGCACTGGCGCAGCGCTGGGCGTACCCGTCGCGGTGATTGGGACGATCGGCTTTATTTTGAGCGGCTGGAAGATTCCTGGCTTGCCGGATCCGCACTTAGGTTTTGTGTTCGTTCCGGCCTTGTGCGCCCTGGTGGTGGTGAGCGTGTTGACCGCACCGATGGGCGCGAATCTCGCCCATCGCCTGCCCACACAAACGCTTAAGAAAGTATTTGCATTGAGCTTATTCTTGGTCGCCACAAGAATGCTGGTGAAATACTGGTAGCGAGCCGCGATACTATGCAGTCTGGAAACTAACATTATTTAGGTTCAACTTATTTCGTTTGGAGTGCAGTGTTGGATAAGTCTATGCGTTTAATCGACCACGGTAGTGGTGGCGATGCTTCGGTTCTGAAACTTTCACAGGGGCCGATTCCTCAACCAAAACCCAATGAAGTGCTCATCAAGGCTGCTTACGTCGGGATCAACCGCCCAGACGTTTTGCAGCGCAGCGGTAAGTACCCGCCACCACCGGGCGCGTCTCCAACCATTGGTCTTGAGGTGTCAGGCGAAGTGGTGGCCATGGGTGCCGAGGCCGCCGCCTATTGTCAGGCCGGTGTAGCTCTGGGCGCGCAAGTTTGTGCCTTAACCAATGGCGGCGCATATGCCGAATATGTCTGTGCGCCGGTTGGTCAAGTGCTCCCGGTACCCGCAGGCTTAAGCATGTTGCAGGCGGCCGCCCTCCCTGAGAATTACTTCACGGTGTGGACGAACGTGATCGAGCGAGGCCGTCTCGAAGCCGGTGAAACCCTCTTGATTCATGGCGGCTCTTCCGGTATTGGTATTACGGCGATCCAAATGGCTAAGGCCTGGGGTGCCAAGGTGCTTGTGACCGTCGGTAGCGCAGACAAGGCTGCGGCCTGCCTCAAACTCGGCGCCGACCATGCAATTAACTACCGTGAGAAAGATTTTGTAGTTGAAGTGGCCGAGCTGACCAACAAGGTCGGCCCGCAATTGATTCTCGACATGGTGGGAGGTGATTATGTCGCCCGTAACCTCAAGGCGGTCGCCTTAGAAGGCCGCATCGTCCAGATCGCTTTCTTACAGCCCTCCAAGATGGAGCTTGACTTGATGCCCGTGATGCTTAAACGCCTCACCTTCACGGGCTCTACCTTACGACCTCGTACCGATGCCGAAAAGGCACGTATCGCAGCCGCCTTGCGCACCCATATTTGGCCGCGACTCGAACGCCAGCAAATGTTGCCGGTGATTTACAAGGTGTTTGATTTGGCCGATGCTGCGCAAGGTCATGCCCTGATGGAGAGCTCGAGCCATATTGGCAAAATTATGCTGAAAATTTAAGACTCAGGGCGAGGGCAGGTCTGGCGTGGGTGAAGGCGTTTCACTCCCTTTGACAACGTCTTTAGTCGAGCTATTAACGGTGCGCCACATTAGGGATTGCACTTAATAATTGACCGTGCTCAATGTTCCCGTGCCCACTTGGTTTAGAATGCGGGCATCAAGGGGAGTAGCGATTCCCATCCGAAGACAGCTTCGTCAGCACGATTAATAAGGTCGAAATCGCAGAGTGATCATTCACCTACGACGTCTTTAAAGGTCCGGAGTTGTCAGCAGGTACGTCGATTGCGAGTGCAGATCGTCGCGCTTGTCCGCGAGACCTTGATTCTTTATTGAGTCATCCTCTTTTTGGGTCTTCTCCCTTTGAGGTCTTCCCTTTCTTCTGGAACATTATGGAAATGCTGTCATCTCCGCAGTTCTGGTCAGCGCTTGGCGCGATCATGCTGCTTAATCTCGTACTCTCCGGCGATAACGCTATCGTGATCGCCATGGCGGCGCGCAACCTGCCGCCCGTGCATCAGAAGAAGGCCATTGTCTGGGGTACCTTTGGTGCGATTGCGGTTCGTATCGTCATGACCTTGGTGGTGGTTTGGCTCCTGAAAGTACCGGGTTTAAAGTTTGTCGGAGGCTTGGCGCTCGTTTGGATCGCGGTTCAACTCGTCGCCTCAGGTGACGACGGCGACGACCATAATAAGGGTGGGGCAACCTTTTGGGACGCCATGAAAACCATCATGATTGCCGATGCGGTCATGGGCCTGGACAACGTTTTGGCCGTCGCTGCGGCTGCTCATGGCGACCTGGTGCTGGTGATTATTGGCCTATTCCTCAGCATTCCCATTGTGGTTTTCGGCAGCACCATTGTGCTTAAGATCATGAATCGTTATCCGATTGTGATCTGGATTGGTGTGGCGCTTTTGGGCTGGACCGCCGGATTGATGATGTGGGAAGAGGCCATGCTCAAGCCCTACCTTGATCCTTACCATTCTTGGGAGAAGGTGTTTATTGGTGCCGTGACCTTAATTACTCTCGGTATTGCTTATTTACTTTATCAAAAGAGTAAGAAGAGCCAGGCACAAACGGCCTAAAGATATTGGCTTGAGTCTAAAGTTTTTTGAGATGAGCCCCTGTATCTTTACGCTAAGCCCCTCCTGCGAGGGGCTTTTTTATTGGACCCTCTTTCAATAGATCTTTAGACATGTTGATTCGACATCAAAACGATATTACCGACGCTGTTCTTCAAGAACTTGAAGGCGCAGAAAGTGCGCGCTTTAGAGAGATCATGGCATCTGCTGTGCGCCATTTACACGGCTTCATTCGCGACACCAAGCTCACCGAGCTCGAGTTTCAACAGGCTTGCACGGTGATCGCGAAGCTCGGGCAGGCCACCCATGAGTCGCACAATGAAGTGGTTCTCGCTGCGGGTTCCCTGGGGGTTTCAGCCCTGGTGTGTTTGTTGAACAATGGAAGCCAGGGCCAGACTGAGACGACTGCGAACTTACTTGGTCCGTTCTGGAGGCCGGGCTCGCCCTTCACTGAGAACGGCGGCAGTATTGTTCGCTCCGTCACACCGGGCGACGCGTTGCTGGTCCAAGCGCGTGTCTTGGACACCCTGGGTCAGGCGGTGGGTGACGCTGAGATTGACGTCTGGCACAGCTCTAACCTCGGTTACTACGAGAATCAAGATCCGAGCCAAGCTGACATGAATTTACGCGGCGCCTTCAGGACAGACGCGGATGGGCGAATCTCCTTTCGCAGCATTAAACCTCTCGGCTATCCCATTCCCGTGGGCGGGCCGGTCGGAGATTTGTTGCGCATTCAAGGGCGCCACAATATGCGCCCCGCTCACCTCCATTTTCTGATTCGCAAAGAGGGCTTCAAGACCCAATTTTCGCAGGTGTATGTGAGCGACGATCCCAACCTTGACAGCGACGTGCAGTTCGCCGTGACTCAAAAGCTGGTGGGTAATTTTGTGCGCCATGAGGAACCTCACCCCGACGACCAGGCGCTTAGAGCCCCATGGTTTTCCTTGGACTACAATTTCATCCTGGAGGCAGGGGCTTCACGAATGCCCAAGGCGCCGATCACGGGAAAAGCGCAGACAGGCCCACCAGCGCTTGAAGTCTTGAAGCGCCGTCCTCGCAAAGATTGAATTAGGTCTGGACCAGTTTGCGATTGCGTGAGATGTTCATCAGCAGTCCCATGCCGAGGCCCAAGGTGACCTGTGCCGTGCCGCCGTAGGACATGAAAGGCAGGGGCACTCCCACCACCGGCAAAATACCCGAGACCATGCCCATGTTGACGAAAGCATACGTAAAAAAGATGAGGGTAATGGCACCGGCCAATAGGCGCATGAAGATGTTTCCGGCCGCACCGGAGATGGCTAAACCACGGGCCAGAATACCCAAGTAAAGGACGAGCAAAATACACGCGCCGACCAAACCAAACTCCTCGCTGAAAACAGCAAAGATGAAGTCAGTGGTGCGCTCAGGAATGAACTCGAGGTGGGTTTGTGTGCCTTCCATCCAACCCTTGCCCCACACCCCTCCGGAGCCTACGGCGATGGTGGATTGAATAATGTGGAAACCCTTACCGAGCGGGTCGGAGGTGGGATCGATCAAGGTCATGACCCTTTGCCTCTGATAGTCCTTCATGACCATCCACAACAAGGGCAAGGCGGCGACACCGCTTACGCCAAGGCCGATGATGAGCTTCCAACTCAAGCCCGCCAAAAATATGACGAAAAAGCCCGCTGCAAACACCAAAATTGCCGTGCCTAAATCAGGCTGTCGCGCAATCAGCAATACCGGTATCGCAAGCAAGATGGTGGCCAGCAAAAAGTCACTCCAACTCAGCACACCTTCGCGCTTCTGGAAATACCAGGCGAGCATCAGGGGCATGGCGATCTTTAGAATCTCCGAAGGCTGGATGCGTCCAAAGCCAATGTTTAGCCACCGGCGTGCACCTTTGGAGGAATCGCCAAAAAACGCAACGCCCAATAAAAGCAGTACACCAATCACGTAGATCGGCACTGCTGAGCGGCTTATCCAGGTAGGCGGTAAGTTGGCCGCGGCCCACATTACAACGAAGGCAATAAACAAATTGCGCACGTGACCATCAAAACGCCCCGGAAAATCATTCGCCGCGGAATACATGGTCACACAACTCAATGCCACTATACAGAACAGGAAGAAGCACAGTGTGGGATCGAACACCGTTAGAAAAGGCCGCACTCTTTGCCATAGAGGTGTTTTATCCATTGTCCCTCAAGCATGCGACTTCATTGATGGCGGCATCTTCACTGACGCGCCGCTTCGGCTGCACTGATGGGCTCAGGCTCCATACTTTCCGGCACGTCGCGTAGATCGGCATCATCTACCCCACGAGGCAAGATGATCGGCGCCTGATCCTTGGGGAGTTTGCCGAGCAGAAAATAATCGAACACCTTGCGTACGATGGGCGCAGCCGCTTGCGCACCGAAACCACCATTCTCAACGATCACCGCGACCGCAAGTCTCGGGTTGTCGGCCGGAGCGAAAGACATGAAAAGGGAGTGATCTCGAAAGCGCTCTTCGATCTTCTTGGCGTCATAGCGCTCACCTTGCTTGATGCCAATCACTTGCGCGGTGCCCGTCTTTCCGGCAGCCACATACTCGGCACCCGCAAAGGCCACTCGGCCTGTACCTACCCGGTTCACTTCCACCATGGCGGATTTAACAAGCTCGAGATACTCTGGCCGAAAATTGATTCTGCGCGTTTCCTTGGCGGTAGGCGTTTGCATGCGCGTCACTGGATCTTCCACATAACGCACTAAATGCGGCCTCATCACCGTACCGGCATTGGCGAGAATACCGGTCGCATGGGCCAATTGTAAAATCGTAAAACTGTTATAGCCCTGACCAATGCCAATCGAGGGAGTTTCGCCGGGCAACCATTTCTGTTTGTAACGCTTCATCTTCCAGGCCGTGGAAGGAAGAATGCCGGTCACTTCATTTTCGAGATCGATGCCGGTGATTTGACCAAAGCCCAGCGGCTTCATGTAATCGTGAATGGCATCGACACCCATGTCATAGGCGGTTTTGTAATAGTAAGTGTCACTCGATACTACGATAGATTTTTTGAGATCGACCGTGCCGTGTCCACTGGGTTTCGAGTCACGAAAACGATGCGAGCCGAGCGCAAAGTATCCGGGATCAGAAATGGTGAATTCGGGAGTGCGGGCACCGGTCTCAAGTGCGGCCATGGCCATGAACGGTTTGTAGGTGGAGCCCGGCGGATAAGTGCCTCGCAACGGGCGATTTAGCATCGGTTTATTGGGGTCATCGTTGAGGGCGGCCCAGCTTTGTGTATCAATGCCGTCCACAAACAGATTAGGGTCAAAAGTCGGCTTCGACACAAACGCCAAGATGTCTCCCGTTTTGGGATCGATAGCGACTAAGGCGCCTTTGCGTTCCCCAAACCATTCTTCCACCAGTTTTTGCAGCTTGATATCGACGGAAAGGTGGAGGTTCGACCCGGCCTTGGGCGGTGTTCTGGAAAGGCTACGCACGATTCGTCCTCCCGCCGACACCTCGACCTCGTCCGAGCCAGCCTGGCCCAGTAATTGAGTTTGGTAGCTCAATTCCAAACCGACTTTCCCCATGTGCGAAGAGCCCGCATAATTGGCCGAGTCATCAGACTCTTCCAGCTTCTTTTTATCTTCCGGTGAGATACGGCCGATATAGCCTAGTAAGTGAGCACCTGTTTCGCCGAGAGGATAATTGCGAAACTGACGAGCTTTAATGTCTACCCCTTTGAAACGGTAACGCTGAGCCGCTAACTTCGCCACTTCCTCATCACTCAGGCGTACTTTGAGGGGGATCGTTTCTGTACTTCTGGAGTCCTCTAACAAGCGCTTGAAGCGACGTCGATCCTTGGGCGTGATCTCGACGATTTCTGCGAGCTGGTCGATGACGCGTTCGAGATTATCGATGAGTTTCGGTGCTAGCTCCAAGGTGAACGCGGAAACGTTCTCGGCCAGCAAAACCCCGTTGCGGTCAAAGATCAGGCCACGGGTGGGGGGAACGGGAACCAGGGAAATTCGATTGTCCTCGGCCTGCGCATGGAAGTCGCTATAGCGATAAATTTGCAGATAAGAGAACCTCGCCACCAAGATGCCGAAGCAAATCAAAATCAGAAGCATGGCTAAGCCCAGCCGAATTTTGAGCTGCTTGATTTCCCTCCCAGTGTCTTTGACTTCTACCATGGCACGAGTAGTTTAGATCGGACGGGTCACATCGCGGGCCACGGCGCGGCGCTGTGGGGCCAATAGCATGCGCTCGGCTACGGGCCAAAGCAAGATGCATACGAAGCTTTCTAAGAAATACCACCAGCCGGGCATTTTCGCGCCCACGGCAAGACGGACCACCAAGGTGCTCAACTGCGCCAAAAGAAAGAGGGGCAGCACATGGAGCATTTGACCCGCCGTGCCGAACCAGGGCACGCGCCGATGCAGACTCGTCGCGCCATAGGAAAGAATGCTGTAAGCCAGCGCGTGCTCGCCGAGCAAGGCCCCGTTATGAATATCCATCAACAAGCCGAAAATAAAGGCAATGCCCAGTCCCACCAGGCGCGGCTGATGCACATTCCAAAATACCAACACCAAGGCTAGGAAATCGGGCACACCAATCCAACGCCCCCAGGGGAACATATTGAGAATAAAGGCGGCCGCCAAGGTGAACGCAATGAAGGCTCGATTGGCTGGCAGTAGCAAATACTCGCGCGTGATCATGGCCTCGCTCCCTTTTTGGTTTTAACCACCGGCTCTTCGGGGGGCGCCGGCAAGGCCTGACGTTCAAGCAATAAAACCAGCACCAACTTGGTTCGCTCAACCGCCGCCAGAGGCTCGACCAAGGCGTTCGAAAAACTACTGGAAGCGTTACGCTCGAAGCGCTTCACTTTGCCGACCGGAAGCCCCGCAGGATAAATACGATCCAGCCCCGAGGTCACGATCAGATCGCCCTCCTTGATATCGGAGTTCGCCGCTAGAAAACGCAACTCCATCATGCCCGCTCCCGGCCCACCGTAAGCCACCGCACGCTGACCACTACGCTGCACTTCAACGGGCAACAGGGCTCCTGGGTCGGTCACTAACTGCACTTCCGAACTATATTGATTAACCCGAACCACCTGACCAATCACCCCGCGTGCATCGATCACCGGTTGGCCAGGATACACTTCATTCAGCAGGCCTCGATCGATCACCACTTTGCGACTAAAGCTATCGCGAGTCTCATAGAGCACTTCTGCAACCGTCGATTTGATGCGGACTTGGTCGCGCATCTCAAGCAATTTTCTGAGCTGGGTATTCTCACTGGCGAGCTGCTCATTTTGCAGCAGAGCTCGCGCATTGGTCGCTTCGACCTGCCTCAACTCGGAATTTTCTTGTCTTAGGCGCCCGACCTCGGAGGTGTATTGCGTGCCCAGTGATACCGCGTCACGGGGCATAAGCAAGGCTCGTTGCACGGGATACAAAACGGTCCCGACGCCCTGACGCAACGTCTCTAGGACTCTAAAGCGCGAATCAACCACCAATAAAATGATCGATATGAGCGCGAAGAAAGCGAGGCGCGCGTGGGCCGAGTGGCCTTGTCTGAAAAACGGGGGTGGGCTTTGTTCCACCGTGTTTCCACTACTCGCTGGTAAACAAACTACCCAGCTTATCCATCCGTTCTAGCGCGATGCCACAACCACGCACCACGCAAGTTAATGGGTCTTCGGCGACCAAGACGGGCAGGCCGGTTTCTTCACCGAGGAGGCGATCCAGGTCCGCCAGCAGGGCTCCACCACCGGTCAGCATGATGCCGCGCTCGGTGATGTCGGCGCCAAGTTCAGGGGGCGTTTGTTCCAGCGCGATTTTCACCGCGGAGACGATCTGATTAAGCGGATCGGTCAAGGCCTCGAGAATTTCATTGCTGGAAATGGTGAAGCTACGGGGTATGCCCTCAGAGAGGTTGCGCCCTTTGACTTCCATTTCTTTAATCTCTGCGCCAGGAAAGGCGGAGCCGATTTTTTTCTTGATTTGTTCGGCGGTTTGCTCGCCAATCAACATCCCGTAATTGCGACGAATGTAATTAACGATGGCCTCATCAAATTTGTCGCCACCGACACGAACTGAACCTTTGTAAACCATGCCGCCCAACGATACAACACCTACTTCGGTGGTGCCGCCACCGATATCGACCACCATCGATCCGGAAGGCTCAGAAACCGGCAGACCAGCGCCAATGGCTGCGGCCATAGGCTCTTCGATCAAAAAGACTTGAGAAGCCCCTGCACCTAGTGCAGACTCTCGAATGGCACGGCGCTCCACTTGGGTTGACCCACAGGGCACACAAATGATGATGCGCGGACTCGGTGAAAACAAGCGGCTCTCATGCACCATCTTGATAAATTGTTTGAGCATCTGCTCAGTGACGGTAAAGTCGGCAATCACGCCGTCTTTCATCGGGCGAATCGCCTCGATGTTGCCGGGGACTTTACCGAGCATTTGTTTTGCTTCTTTGCCCACGGCCGCGATGGTTTTTTTCCCGTTCGGGCCGCCTTCGAGGCGAATTGCAACCACGGAAGGCTCGTCGAGCACAATCCCCTTACCTCTGACATAAATCAAGGTATTGGCGGTGCCCAAATCGATCGCGAGATCGTTGGAAAAGTACTTGCGTATTAACCCGAACATAATAAAGGCTCATCCCTAAGCTTATCGTCGCCTACCGGCCGCCGGAAAAAACAGCAGAAAAACTGTTGATGCGGCAGGCGAATGATACCCTATATGCCGTTGACTTCTTTGAAGTTTCTCTGTTTTATTAGAGTATCGTTTCATAACATTTTGCGTCGCAACATGACGCAACTCCTAACCCGCCGGATTTTCATGTCACTCACCCCCGCCGATGTCGCCCGAATTGCCAAGTTAGCGAGGCTCGAATTGAGCCCCGACGAGGCCGAAACTACACGTCAACAGCTCAACGCTGTTTTTAACATCTTTGAGCAACTTCAGGCCGTGAATACCGAAGGGGTGGCTCCGATGACCCATCCAACCAGTCGCCGTCTTCGCCTGCGTGAAGATCGGGTCAGTGAATCAAACCACCGTGAAGCCTATCAAAAGGTGGCGCCTGAGACTGAAGGGGGTCTGTATTTGGTGCCCAAGGTGCTCGAATGAACTTAGATCTCCACTCCGCAAGCTTAAGTGAGCTGAGCCTCGCCTTAAACGATCAAAGCGTCTCCAGTGTCGAGCTTTCGAAGGCTTACCTCGCAAGAATTGCCGCTAGTGATCTCAACGCATTCTTGCATGTGGACGAGGAGTTAACGCTTGTCCAGGCGCGCTTGGCCGATGCCGAAAGAGCCGCCCTCATCAAAGCCGGTGACCAGCAGACACTGGCAGCGCGACCTCTGCTTGGCGTACCTTTGGCCCATAAGGACATCTTCGTTACTCAACATTGGCGCTCCACCGCAGGCTCCAAAATGCTGGCGAATTACACCAGCCCATTTAACGCGACCGTCGTCGACAAATTAGCCGCACAAGGCATGGTCTGCCTAGGGAAGGCCTCTTGCGATGAATTCGCGATGGGTTCGGCCAATGAAAACCCTTGGTTTGGTCCCGTGAAAAACCCGTGGGACAAATCCAGAATCCCGGGTGGATCGTCGGGCGGTTCTGCCGCTGCAGTGGCCGCCGGGCTCGCCCCCATTGCTACTGGAACGGACACTGGCGGCTCCGTGCGCCAACCGGCCGCGATGTGTGGCATTACGGGCATCAAGCCCACCTATGGACGGGTTTCGCGCTTTGGCATGATTGCCTTCGCCTCAAGTCTCGATCAGGGCGGCGTTCTGGCCCGAAGCGCTCTCGATTGCGCCACGGTTTTGGAGGCCATGATGGGCTTTGATGAGCGTGATTCGACGAGCGTGCAAAGGCCGGTTGACCCGCTCAGCCCGCTCCTGGGCCGTTCATTTTCGACTCGGTCGGGTCAGGATCAACATAACCCAGCATGTCCGCTCGCGGGCCTGCGAGTCGGTGTTCCCAAGGAGTTCTTCAGCCTTGGTCTTGCCGCCGAAGTCAAAGACGCGATCGAAAAGGCGCTCGCGGAACTGGTTGCGCTGGGCGCTGTCCTGGTGGAGATTTCCCTCCCCAAAACTGAACTCGCCATTCCGGCCTACTACGTCATTGCGCCCGCCGAGGCTTCGAGCAACTTGTCACGCTTTGACGGGGTACGTTACGGCCATCGCGCCGAAGGGGTGACCGACCTGTCTTCGCTCTACAGCAAATCGCGCAGCGAAGGCTTCGGGGCCGAGGTCAAGCGTCGCATCCTGATTGGCGCTTACGTGTTGTCGCATGGCTACTACGACGCGTATTATCTCAAGGCACAACGCCTGCGGCGTCTCATCGCCCAGGACTTTGCCGCGGCTTTCGAGAGCGTCGACGTTATTGCTGGCCCGGTGTCGCCCACCACGGCCTGGAAAATCGGTCAGCAAACCGATGACCCGGTGAAGAACTACTTAGCGGACGTGTACACCCTGCCCGCGTCTTTAGCGGGGCTTCCTGGCATGTCGGTGCCGGTCGGCTTTGGGGCTGGTAAGTTGCCGATTGGCATGCAATTGATTGGCAATTATTTCGATGAGGCGGGCTTGCTGAAAGTTGCGCATGAATATCAGCAGGCGAGCCAATGGCACCTCGCGCTTGCAAACTAAAGTTTCCCCCCATGCCAGTTCTGTCGCCCGATGTACGTGCCAGCGTCTTGCGGCGAATTTTTTATTTGCTGGCGACGTTCTTGGTCGCGGGTGCATTGCAGGCGCAGAGCATCCCTGCAGAATTCAGCGCGGTCGAATTCGTCAGCGCCCACCCCGACGGCAACGTACTTAGGGGCTATCTCAGTCGAGCAATCGATGAGAGCAGGCCAGGCCTCGCGGAGCCTGTGATGGTGGCTCTACATGGCTGCGGCGGCCTTTGGGACGCAAGGGGCCAACTCGGCCAACGTTATCGCGACTATCATGCTTGGTTGAGAAAACGCGGGATCAGCCTGCTACTGGTGGACAGCTTCAGCACGCGAGGCAAAGCCCGGGGCATTTGCACCGAGCCTTCGGCCCATCGCAGCATTCATCCGGTAGATCGCCGACGAGATGTGCAGGGAGCCTTACAGTGGCTTCAAGGACAATCCTGGGTGGATAGCAAACGCGTCTTTCTTTTAGGTTGGTCGCACGGCGCAAGCACTGTATTGAGCACCCTAGATCGACATGGCGAGCAAGCCCGCGCAAGCGACGAACAGCCGAATGTCGTAGCAGGTAAAGCAACTTTAGCGTCCAACACCGACGTTACGATCCGATCGGGTGAGTTGATGGACTTTAAGGCGGCCATTGCCTTCTATCCAGGCTGTGGGCCCGCCAGCCAAAACTCTGACTATCGCTTGGATACCCCCTTGCTGCTGATGATTGGAGAGGACGACGATTGGACGCCAGCACGCGCATGCGAACGATTTTATCGCCAACAAACCGGAAAGTTACAGCAACGAGGCCTTGAAAGTGGGCTCTTCCAGCTCAAACTTTATCCAGGAGCGCATCATGGTTTTGACTCCAATTCCCCCGTCCGTCATCGTCGCGATGTGCCCAACGGTGTCAACCGAGGCCGAGGAGTGACGGCCGGTGGACACCCGCCGTCCCGCGAAGATGCATTCATGACCCTGGATGCTTTCTTAAAACAGTACTTATAAGCTCGTGACACAAAATTCACGTCAAAATTCATTAAGGCACTAGGAACACACTATGCAATGGGAAGTCGTGATCGGTCTCGAGACCCACACCCAGCTCGCGACCAAGAGCAAAATTTTTTCAGGCAGCTCCACACAATTTGGCGCGGAGCCGAACACACAGGCCTCACCCGTGGATTTGGCGCTACCGGGAGTGCTTCCAGTGATGAACAAAGAGGCCGTGCAATGCGCGATCAAATTTGGTCTGGCGATTGGGGCGACCGTGGCTCACGAATCCGTGTTTGCCCGAAAAAACTACTTCTATCCTGATTTGCCCAAGGGCTATCAAATCAGTCAATATGAGATCCCCGTCGTGCAGGGTGGGTCTCTCGATATCGTTTGGGAAGAAGGCGGAGAGCAAAGGCACAAGACGGTGAATCTCACCCGTGCCCATTTAGAAGAAGATGCCGGTAAATCTTTGCATGAAGACTATCATGGCAAATCCGGTATCGACTTGAACCGCGCGGGCACCCCCTTGCTGGAGATTGTCACCGAGCCCGAAATGCGTTCGTCCAAAGAGGCCGTGGCTTACGCCAAGGCTTTGCACGGCCTCGTCACTTGGCTGGGCATTTGCGATGGCAATATGCAGGAAGGCTCGTTTCGCTGCGATGCCAACGTATCGGTGCGGCCGGTTGGTCAAAAAGAATTTGGCACGCGCTGTGAAATTAAGAATCTCAACTCCTTTCGCTTCATGGAGCGGGCGATTGAATACGAGATTCGACGTCAAATCGAGTTGATTGAGGACGGTGGGAAAGTTGTGCAAGAAACCCGCCTCTACGACCCCGACAAAGACGAAACGCGCTCGATGCGCAGCAAGGAAGACGCGCAGGACTATCGCTACTTTCCGGACCCCGATCTGCCCGCCCTGGTGATCGATCAGGACTGGATTGACGCTACCCGCGTGCACATGCCCGAGCTGCCTGCGGCCCTGGCCACGCGTTGGAAAAATGAGTATGGCCTATCGGTGTACGATGCCACCGCCCTGACCGCGAACCGCGAGATCGCCCAATACTTTACCGATGTCGTAGCAGCGCTGCCCGACGCTATTAAGCAAGCCAAAACGGCCGCCAACTGGGTGATGGTTGATCTTAGTGCGGCCGCCAATCGGGATGAACTCGCGCTCAGCCTGGCGCCGATCAGCGCCAGGCAACTTGCCCAGCTTGTCAACCGGATCAGCGATGGCACCATCTCCGGCAAGATTGCGAAGGATATCTTCGCGAGCATATGGGCAACAAGAGATGTCCGCCCCGATGCCGTCGACAAGCTGATTGATGAGAGAGGCCTGCGTCAAATCACCGATACCGGCGCACTTGAGGTCATAGTGGCTCAGGTGCTGGCCGCCAATCCGAAATCGGTGGAAGAGTTCAAGGCGGGCAAAGACAAAGCATTGAACGCCTTGGTCGGTCAGGTGATGAAGGCCACTCAGGGCAAGGCCAACCCTCAAGTGATCAATGAATTGCTGCGCAAGGTGGCAGGTTAATTGACCCTGCGTTGCACGCAGGCAGGCCACCGTCCAGCTAGCCCCACCGTCAGCGCTTACTCGCCCATTTTTCAGAGCGCAGTAAACTCGCGCTCTTAACGAGAAAATACCATGACCGACACAAGCGTAAACCCCGTCCCTGCCGAAACGACCTTGCCGCCCCTGCCGGATCGGCTGTGCGTGGACGCCTCAAGCGCGTTCTACAACTCGAACGTCTTTGAGCATCATGTTGGCATTCGCTTCAATGACGTAGAAAAAACCAATGTTGAGGAGTACTGCATTAGCGAAGGTTGGATTCGCGTGCCCGCAGGAAAATCTCTTGATCGAAAAGGTCGGCCTTTTACGATCAAACTCAAAGGCAAGGTTGAAGCGTTTTACAAATAGCGCTCAAAACTGAGTTCGAATTGACCAAAGCTCCGGGAAAAACCGGTGCTCGGTGACGTGTCGCAGCCATCCTACGCCATCGGAGCCACCCGTGCCGGGTTTCAAACCCAGCAAGCGCTGCACCGACACAAAGTGCCGCCAGCGATATTGGGAGAGCTGATCGGCCAAACCGACCAGCGCTTCGGCCACACGAAAGAGTTCATTCTCGGGTCCCGGCGTTGTGTAAACCTGCAGCCAGGCTTGCTCCACTGAGGGATTGATTTGATAAGGCAAAGACCAATCACGCTCAAGCGCAGCGCTGTCTATCGCAAAGCCTCTTCGCGCGAGCAAGGCGATCACGTCGTCGTAAAGCGATGGTGACTCAAGCGACTCTTTCACGGCCGGCCAAACATGCGGCATATTGCGAAAGGCACTTGCGAGACGCGCATCTTTGTTGCCCAGAATAAATTCAACATGGCGGTACATAAACGATAGCTGACCTGAGGCAGCACCCAGGGAATTCCTGAACTGATTGAACCCTTCGGGGCTGATAGTCGAGAGGACGTCCAAAAAGCGGGTAATGTACTCCGCGAAGGCCCGAGCGCGAGGCAGAATCTCGAGGGCGTTGACGACTTGATCGACTCTAATTTGCGCCTGAGCGTTGAAGAGTTCGAAATGCAGGCCTCGAAACAAAAGCTCCTTGACCTGACCCATCACGAAAAAACCCATTTCATCATAGCCATCGCTACGCGGATTCTGTAGCGAAAGCAGCAAGTCAATGCTCTGATAATCGTTATAGGGGTTGCTCTTGCCCTGATAGTCCACAACCGGTTGACCGCCAGTGCTCTGTACCATCTCGGCGCGCGACTCGTCGGTTGTGATCCCCATGGGCCGCGGGTAGGCGCTCGCCTGCACACCGGCGGGGTCGATGAGCTTGGGGTGAACGGGTTGATAACGTGGCATGTCGGGAATTCCTCGGAGCTCTTAGTGCGGTCATTTTAATTCGGCGGACCCAGCCGATTATTCCTGGTCGCGAAAATAAAGCTCTGCCCTGGCAAAAAGCTCGCTGCGCGCGTCACCCAAGGTGGTGGCAATATCGAAATGGTTTCGGCCGACCACTTCGAGGGTCTCGCACTTTGCGCCTCGGGCCAAGAGTAGGGCGGCGAACTCCTGGCTTTGCCGCTTGAACTCGCGCGTTTCATGCTCGCCCCAGGCGATTAAACAGGGTGGAAAGTGTTGCTCGGCTGAGCGGGTTGAGGCTTGAGCCAATGACCTGCGTTCAGATTTCAACAGGTACGCGGGACTGAGCGCTTGGGCGCGCGCTTCGTTCAACCCCAGCGCCTGATTCACATAAGTCGGCACCAAGGGCTCAAGATCGTAGATGCCGGACATAAGAATGGCCCCCTTGATTTCCGGGTCTTCCAGACAAAGCATGGCCGCCAGATGAGCCCCCGCCGAGCTTCCGGCCAACACCATTTCGCCAGGAGAAAACCCCAGTTCGGCGGCGTGATGAATCAGCCATTTCAACCCGGCAGTGCACTGCGCGAGGATCGTTTCTAAGCTCACGTTTGGGGCAAGATCATAGTCCAGCACGCAATGGGCGCGTGAAGAATTCACCCAGGCCGGGGCAAGAAAGGCTGATTCTGACTTTGATAGTTCCTGCCAATATCCGCCATGGATAAAAACGAGAAGTTGCGCATCTCTTCTCGCTGCCGGGAAGTAGTCGAGCCAAGCGCGCGGACCTGTCCCATAGCGCAGATCGCGTCGACAGGCCAGTGCAGTGAAAGCACGTCGGCTCTGTGTGGCGTACGCATCAAGGAAGGGTTGATAGTTCCCGCCGATCATGGAGCTCGGGGAGTATTCTCGCTCTAATGTCTGAAGGTCGAAGCGTCGCCAGTTCATGGGGTGAAGGGATCTTAAATGCCGTACTTTTCGCGATAGGCCAACACTTTTGCTCGATACGCTGCATGAGGGCCTTGGTCAGTATCCAGAAAGGCCATCAAATCCGTCAAGCTCGCGATCGCAATCACCGGTATACCGTACAGATTCTGGACTTCCTGGGTGGCCGAGGTGTCGCCCACATTCAGCGCATCGCCGCCGCGCTCTTGACGATCCAAGCAAATCAACACTGCGCTAGGCAAGGCGCCGGCCTGGCGAATCATTTCAACAGACTCGCGCACCGAAGTCCCGGCACTGATCACATCGTCAATGATCACAATTTGGCCCATTAATGCCGCGCCGACCAGAACTCCGCCCTCGCCGTGATCCTTGGCCTCTTTACGATTAAAGACGAAAGGCAGGTTACGTCCCTGCCTCGCCATGGCGACGGCGGTCGCACTGGCAAGGGTGATGCCCTTGTAGGCTGGCCCATACAGCATGTCGCAGCGCTGGCCGTTCTGGATGGCCTGTTCTAGCGTCGCGGCGTAGAAGTCAGCAAGTCGCCCCAAGAGCAGACCGTCGTTGAACAGCCCAGCGTTAAAGAAGTACGGCGAAAGGCGCCCGGCCTTGGTTTTAAATTCGCCGAAGCGCAAGACCCCTGCAGCAAGCGCAAACTCGATAAACTCTCGTTTGATCGGATCCAAAGTAGGGGTGTCGTTCGTTGAAGGGTGCTGGGTGGTCAAGATCTCATTGCTCGTGGCTGGTTCAAGGGCTAGTTCAGAGGATGGTTCAGTAAAATTGAGCTTTCAATATTACTTCTCAAATTTAAATTTTCTGGAAGATTTCCGCAATGATAAAGGTGATGACATTAAACCTGAACGGCATCCGCTCGGCGACCCGCAAAGGTTTTGCAGATTGGCTCGCGGTTCAAGAGGTCGATGTAGTCTGCGTCCAAGAGATAAAAGCCGCAATGGAAGATATTGAGCCAGCGCTGCACAGCATTGGTCCATTCCAAGGACATTTCTATCCCGCGCAGAAGAAGGGCTATGCTGGCGTCGGTCTTTACAGTCGCAAGAAGCCAAAGTCCATCACGCGCGGCTTTGGAGTGGGTGAATTTGATTCTGAAGGGCGCTATATTGAGGCCGACTATGGCAACTACGTGGTCGCGTCGCTGTATTCGCCCTCAGGCAGCGCTTCGGATGATCGGTTCGCCTCCAAGCTTCGGTTTCTGGAAGTGTTTTACCTACACCTTCAACTTCTCAAGGCGCGGGGTAAAGAGGTCATTTTGTGTGCCGACTGGAACATCGCCCATAAGGAGATTGATCTCAAAAACTGGAAGAGTAATCTTAAAAATGCCGGTTTTACGCCCCAGGAGCGCGCTTGGCTCACTCGGGTCATTGATGAGCTTGGCTATGTCGACACTTTTCGTCAATTAGATCCACGCCCTGAGCAATATTCTTGGTGGAGTAACCGTGGCGCAGCCTACGAGAATAACGTCGGGTGGCGATTAGACTATCACTTGGTCACACCCGGCCTCGCAGCCAAAGCAACGGCGTGCACCATCTTTAAAGATCAACGCTTCTCCGACCATGCCCCCGTGACCGTGGAATATGCGATTAAGGCCTAGGAGCCAAAATGCCTACCGATTTTTTAGTCAAAAAAGCAGATCTCAAGGAAACTCGTTTCATCTCGTCAACCGAGATCACCACCTTGAAGGCCGACGAGATTCTGCTCAAGATTGAACACTTTGCGTTCACTTCCAATAACGTCACCTACGCCGCCTTTGGCGATGCGATGAACTATTGGCAATTCTTTCCCGTGGCTAAGGGGGACGAGGCCTGGGGTCGTGTTCCGGTTTGGGGTTTTGCCAACGTGGTCGCCGTAGGTTCCGCGGTAAGCGCAGCCAGCGGCCCCGCGCAGATTGCGCTCGGTGAGCGAATCTATGGCTACTTTCCGATGTCCTCCCATTTAGCGGTGACGCCTGTACAAGCCAATGCCATGGGCTTCAGTGATGGTGCCGAGCATCGCGCCAAACTTCACCCGGTTTACAACCACTATCGGCGCTGCGCTGCGGACCCAAGCTACGATGCCAGCAAGGAGCCACAACAAATGCTCTTGCAGCCGCTGTTCATGACGGCCTTTCTGATTGACGACTTTTTGGCGGACAACCATTTTTTTGGAGCCGAACAAGTCGTCTTGAGTAGTGCCTCCAGCAAAACAGCCTACTCGGTGGCTCATTTACTCAAACTTCGAAAGACGGTCAAAGTCATCGGTCTGACCTCACCCGGCAATGCGGTGTTCGTGAATGGGATCGCCTGCTACGACCGAGTGGTTAACTATCAGGACATTGCCCAACTCGATGCCAGCAAGAAAACCGTTTTTGTGGACATGGCCGGAAACGCCAAGGTGCGCTTGGAAGTCCATCAGCATTTTCAAACTGCATTGACTTACAGTTGCTCGGTTGGGGGCACTCATTGGGACGCGCTCTCGGCACCCGGGCAAGGCGGCGCCATACCCGGCCCTAAGCCCACCCTGTTTTTTGCACCCGCTCAAATCAAAAAGCGCACCAGTGAATGGGGCGCAAAGGAGCTACAAACGAAGATGGGGCAGGCTTGGATGAGGTTTTTACCCAAGCTTGATGACTGGATGCATGTGATAGAAAGCGCAGGCCAAACATCCGTTGAGAACGTGTATCGCGCGATGTTGAATGGCGAGGGACAGGCCGACCAAGGATACGTACTGAAGTTGAACTAGTCGGCAACCAGAAACTGATCAAGCAGGGAGCACACCATGGATCTTAGACTCTCAGGCCTTCGCGCCCTCGTGACCGGCGCCACCAAGGGGATAGGCCGAGCCATTGCCCAGACCCTGGCGGCAGAAGGTGCGAACATTGCCCTCTGCGCCCGCAACCTAAGCGAGGTCGAGAAAACCATTGCTGATTTCTCGCATTACGGCGTCAAAGTTTTCGGTCGTGATGTTGATGTTGGAAACGCGCAAGACCTGAGTGATTGGGTGCATGATGCGGGCCGCACTCTCGGTGGAATCGATATCGTCGTTGCCAATGTAAGCGCATTGGCCATCGCCAACGATGAAGCTAGCTGGCAACAAAGCTTTTCTGTGGACATGATGGGCACCGTGCACTTGGTCAATGCAGCCCAGTCGTATTTAGAGAGTAGCTACAATGCCGCGATTGTGACAATCTCCAGTGTGTCAGGACGAGAAATCGATTTTGCTGCCGGTCCTTACGGCGCATTCAAAGCAGCGATTGTGCATTACACCCAGGGGCTCGCGCAGAGCTTAGCCGGTAAACAAATACGTGCGAACTCCGTGTCGCCAGGCAACACGTATTTTGCTAACGGGGTTTGGAATCAAATCGAGCAAAGTAACCCAGCTTTTTTCAAGGAAGCACTGGCTATGAATCCAATGGGACGCATGGCGACTCCTCAGGAGATTGCGAATGCGGTCGTTTTCCTGGCGAGCCCGGCAGCCAGTTTTATTACGGGAACAAATTTGGTGGTGGATGGCGGTCTGACCAAAGGCGTTCAGTTATAAGCTCAGACAACCTCTTCCGTCGTCGCCCGTCGCAATTCCCTTCGCTCAGCAAAATCAAACCAACGGCCGCGATGCACGGTGGCGGTGTTATCCCACATCACAAGATCGCCGACTTTCCAACGATGCACGTGCACAAACTCACGTTGCGTGGCATGTTCAAGCAGGTCCATGATCAACATGCGACCTTCAGCCTTGGTCATACCGAGAATTTCGCAGGCGTGGATTCCTACAAATAATATTTTGCGGCCGGTGCGCGGGTCGCTTTGCACCAAAGGCCACACGGCGGGTGCAATCGTCTTTTTTTGCTCTTCGCTATATTGGTCGTCGCCCAACATCATTCTGGAGTGCAGCGCGTAATGCACCGCTTTCAGGTCCTGAATTTGAGCGCTCAACCACGGAGGTAGTGCGTCGTAGGCCATTCGCAAATCAGCGAACTCGGTGTCACCTCCAAAGCCGGGGGTGACCACGGCGTATAGCATCGAGTACTTGGCACGCGGGTGTTGAAAGCTGGAATCACTATGCCAGAGTTGATTGGCCACATTGCCGACAATCTTGGCGTGATCACGCTCGGCGAGCTCACCGTCGATTTTTACGTTCGAAATATCGGCGAGTTCCTGATACTCAAATCGATGCGCCCCAGTCTTCACCTTCCTCAAGCCGAGATCCAAGGGTCCGAGAGATTTTGCAAAAGCGATTTGCTGATGTTGATCCAAGCTTTGATTTCGAAAGACCAGGACACCGTGCTGGTCCATGGCCGCCTCAATGGCGCGGGCCTGCTCTTGGCTGGGTGGCAAAGATAAATCAAGCTCGATCACTTCGGCGGCAAAAGGCGTTAGGGGATGAATTTTCATACGGAGCTACTCTATCTTGATACCGGCATTCTTGACCACTGCCGACCACTTATTGATCTCGACTTGAATCATCGCGTTGTAATCCTCCGCTCTTGAGCCGACCGGCTCAATGCCAAGCTGGGTCATTCTTTGACTGAGCTCAGCGGAATGAACCGCCCTGGCAATATCAGTGCTGATTCGGCTCAGGAGAGGCTTCGGTAGTCCGGAGGGCGCGATCACGCCAATAAAGCTCATGGCCGAGAACCCAGGCAAGCGCTCAGCGACCAGTGGAATCTCGGGGTTGGCCGCGGCCCGCTTGGGGCTCGCCAGCGCGATCGCCTTGAGTCGGTTGTCCTTGACGAAAGGCATGGCTGAAAACAAAACATCAAACAACAGCGGCACGCGTCCACCAATGACATCTTGTTGAGCCGGGGCGGAGCCTTTATACGGAACATGCACCATATCGATGCCAGCCATCGCCTTGAGCATTTCGCCCGCGAGGTGGGTACCGGTACCATTGCCCGGTGTGGCATAAGACAACTTACCAGGATTTTTCTTGGCGTAATCTACCAGCTCCGCAATGTTGGACGGTGGGAAAGCGGGATGGGCGAACAGACCGAAGTGCGCTTGACCTAGCAAGGACACGCCGGTTAAGTCCTTAAGGGTGTCGTAGGGCATCTTGGGCTGTAAGCTCGGGTTGATCATGTGTGCGGTGATCGCCATACCCAAGGTGTAGCCATCGGCGGGCGCACGGGCCACAAATTGCGTGCCGACCACGGTGCCCGCACCAGGCTTGTAATCCACAATCACAGGCTGCTGCCAGATCATTCTAAGTTGCTCGACGAGCAGGCGGGCAACGGTGTCCGTCGGCCCGCCAGGGGCAAAGGGTACGATCAGAGTCACGGGTCGGGTTGGCCAGTCAACGGGCTTTTCTGCACCCTGAGCCCAGGCCGAGGCGCTCAGCCAGGAAGAAAGGCTGAGATAACCCAAAACGGCCGAGCCGATTATTACAAGTGGCCTCTTCTTAAACATCGGCAAGGTTGAAGCGTTCCATTAGCATTCCTTTAGCGGTCCATTGAAATTTATCAATGCCATCGTACAACGTTCCGATGGCGGCCACTACGTCATACGTTTGTACTCACCTCGCCCGACTTTCATCGCAAGGCCTCGCTTCTCTAGCGCCGCGAGCGCCCTCGTGAGGCTGGCCGAGGCAATAGGCTCAGTGATTCCGATGGCCGCCGCTAAGGCTTTTCTTGAAGAAAGCGTAAACAGTTTAGATGTTCCTGAAGTGTTCAGACCCAGAGCCGCAAGTACTTCGATCTGTAAAGGGCTGAGCGCCTCCAGATTGCTCGCAGCGGTTTCGTTGAGTCCTGATTTCTCACGAAAAAGAGTAAACGCCGCATCGATTAGGCAAGACTCCGCGTCGGCGATCCAAAATCGCATGAAGTCAATCATGTCGCCAGGACGGTACTGAAGCGACGTAAAGACCGAATCGAGCATTACTAGGGGAACCTCTTTGCCCGTGACGGTTTTGAACCGTTTAGCGATGAACGCCAGAAATTCCATTCCAAGCAAGGGGAAATCGATATTGGTGGCCAGCTTAAACGCGGCCTTGGAATGATCGCCGACCAGTGCAAGAAGATGCGGTCTTGAGCTACCCGTAAGAATCAGCATGGTGTTTTTGCGGTAGGTCTGTACCATTGCGCGAAGGGTTTTCATGGCGATTTCACCGCGCTCGCCGGCTCCTAAGGCTTGTGCTTCGTCGACCATGAGCAGGTACTTAGCACTGGGTGCATGTGCGACAAGATTTCCGAAGGCCATCATCGTTTGGCTTGCTGGGTCGGTGCTTTCCAGTGGCTTGGCTTGGGCTAGCTCTAAGGATAGCCCCGCTGCACCCACTTTTGAGACCTGTCGGTTTAGAGTGGAGCGTAACGTGTTGTTATAGGCCAGGGCAATCGCTCCATGGATGGCGCCCAAGGGGTTGCTAGCGCCCCAAAGATCGATGTAAATCGCATGCCAGCCCCGTTTGACAACCTCATCGCTCAGATCATGGGTCAAAAAATGCGTCTTGCCAGTCTGACGCGGCGCGAACAATGCCAAGGCGCGGGCGGGCGCATCGGCTAATAAATCAGCGTAATGCGCGGCCTCTTTTGGCCTTAGAAATTGCCAGGGAGAGGTTAAATTATCCATTTAGTACATAAAATACGAACAAAGAACAAAATTTGGAACAAACCGGATAATATCACGCTAGAGCGGCGCCCTTGGCCTCGATCTCAAGACTGAGACCTAAGAGCAGCAGACCAGGCCGAGCGGCGCTACTATTCAAACATCATTACGGGCCAAGCGCGCAATTCAGTGCTTCGGCGCATGACTCCTGCTCGTAGACCCATCATCTTTCTGAGAGACCCAGCAACATGGACTTCAATATCCCGCAGGCTATCCAAGATTATCTTAAGGAACTTGATCTGTTCATCGAGCGCGAGATCAAGCCCATGCAGGAGGCCAACGACAACATGCGCTTTTTTGATCATCGGCGCGAATGGGCTCGCACCGATTTTGAGGCCGGAGGGTTGCCTCGTCATGATTGGGAGGAGTTACTGGCCGCCATGAAGCGATGCGCGGACCAAGCGGGGCATTACCGATTTTCGCTACCTCCAGAGTACGGCGGCAAGAACGGCAGCAACTTGGCCATGGCCATTATCCGCGAGCATTTGGCCGCCAAGGGCTTAGGCCTCCATAACGATTTGCAAAATGAAAGTTCCATCGTCGGTAACTTGCCCGTGGTCCTGATGTTTCGAGACTTTGGCACTGAAGCGCAGAAAAAGCAGTTCATCCCCATGATGCTGGAGGAACAAACCAAGATCTCCTTCGGGCTGACTGAACCCCTGCACGGCTCGGACGCCACCTGGATGGAGACCCGCGCTGTGCGAGAGGGCGCCGGTTGGCGTATCAATGGCGAGAAGATGTGGAACACCGGCCTGCATATTGCCACCCATGATCTCATTTTTGCCCGTACCTCGGGGAACGATGGTGAGGCGCGTGGCATCACCTGTTTCATTGTGCCCACCAATGCACCCGGCTTCAAAATTGAAGAGTACTTGTGGACATTTAATATGCCCACCGATCATCCGCGTATTTCCCTCACAAACGTCTGGGTACCAGACGACGCAATTCTCGGCGACCCAGAGAACGGCCTAGCGCTTGCCCAGCATTTTGTACATGAGAACCGTATTCGCCAAGCAGCGTCGTCGCTGGGCGCCGCGCAGTTTTG
>JANLRI010000619.1:0-6619 GCA_031361565.1 Betaproteobacteria bacterium
GCTCGATCTCTCTGCCCAGAAGATTGGCTAACTGCTGAAGATGGGCAAGCGAGTGAGCAGAACCCAAACTCGCCTGTTGATGTAGCGCGATCGTGCCAAAACAAGCACTTCGCCCGCGCAGAGGCAAATAGATAGAGTCTAGTTTGGTATAACGACCGGTACCAGGCCCAATCGCCACAACCTCTCGCAAGCTCGCCCACAGCGCCTCTAGTTGTTTGGAGCTAGGTAGGCCAATTAGCCAAATCCGCGATTCGTCATTGGCCTTGGGAAGCGAGTCTTTCAAAACCAGTACGGAGACTGGCAAGCCCGTAGTCGTATGCAACATCGCTTGCAAGGCAAGCGCTAGCTCTAAGGGCGTTGCAGCGTCCCGTGTCACCCGAAGAAACTGCTCCACGTGCGCAGCCTCCCCGGCAAGCCTAAGCTGTTGATCAGCACTACGCCTTAAGGCCGACATTAAATAACTAATGCTAGAACAAACGCACAATAAGGTGATGAGTAAAAGCAAATCCTGCTTAAACTCGACGTTAAGTGTGAATCGAGGCGCAACAAATAACCAGTTAAATGCAAGAACAGAAAAAGCACCGTATCCCAATGCTGCGCTGGTCGACAACCAGACGCTCGTTAAAGAGCTGGCCAAGACCAGAAGCAGCCCGAGATTACCCAGATTGAGCACATCACGCAGTGCCCACATCAATGCCCACGCGAGCGACCACACGACATACGCAGGCCAGCGAACGTGATCGTTAAACACCTTTAGGAGGTGTGGCGATGCGAATCTCATGGGACAAGTCTATAGCAAGCTGAGCTCGGGTGAGAGATTCTTGTCCTCCCCTAAAAGCAAACTCGCCCGGTATGTTGGCCTAGCTCAACAGTGAAATCCCTTCGTGCTGAGCCACCATTTCCAGAGCTCGTTCAAACATGGCACGTGCAGAACCCGAAACCGATCTTAGGTAGGCATGCAGGTGCGCGTCTTCAGCGCAATTGCTCAAACATTCCTGGCTGTATTCCTCAAAGCTTGCCAACTGCGAGATGAGTTCGGCCACATGCTTCGGGCATTCACACAAAATATTGGTAGAAATTCCTGCCACTCGAGCAAGCACCGAATCCGAATATAGTCGGTCTGGAATCACAATGCTTGCCGCAGTCGAGATCGCCGCACGTAAAGGATCCACAAAAATCTCCGAGCCGACCAAATCTATCAGCTCATGTTCGGTAATGGGAAGCCTGCGCACCAACATACCGCTACTGCGCATGGATTGAAGGAGCGCCTCAGGCCCGTAGTTATAAAGAACAATGGTTCGCCGCAGGCCAAACCTTACATTCAAAGCATCAATTTGCTCTCGACTAATCGTGTTCAGCGTACTGATTTTTATAATCAGAATCTCGGGATTTTTCTTGAAGTCGCCCGCCAAAGCATGGTCTAGGTCCGTAAATGTATCGCTCAGTTCAATCGTGGCGTTCAAGGGTTTGACCAGAAGTTTGCGCAAATCAATCCGTACGCCAAGTTCTGAGCCCACCACGGCCACAACGATTTGCGGACTCGGCTCAGCGCGCTTCGCAACACCACTCGTCGAGGCCTGCGCTTGCCGGGCAAGTAGCTCCAGGCTTTCGTTGGAGAGGATGGCAATACTCCTGATGGCATGCCCCGCCTCATTGAGCTTCTTGAGTAAGCCTGCTTTTTTGACATCCCCCGTTTCAAATAAGCGGTGCTTACCCGCGGTTTGAATTGGAGAAAAGGCGGCGTATCGAATCTCCCAAATTCGTAAAGTGGACACCGGTATGCCGGTCAGCTTTGAGACCGCGCCGATCCGGTAAAGCGGCTCAACGCCTGATTTAGACACTTCAAATGACAAAACGAACCTCTTTGAGTAGTTATTGCGTAGATTATATCAATTTATTGACCACAATATTGAAATATTTAAGCATAAATATGAAAGTTAGAGTAGATTTATGTTACACAGTAATACATATATCTACTCAATAAACGATGGTGAGCACAACATGATTTCCAAAAAGACGAAGAGTGCAGTCAATACCGCCGCATTGATCGCCAGTCGCGGCAAAGATCGTCCCGTGACAACCCACGACATTTCCTCGTTGCTGGGACTCTCGATCTCCTATACGGAGCGTATTGTCAGTAGTTTGAAAAGCCACGGCTTGGTGCGCTCCTTTCTCGGCCCGGGCGGCGGTTATCAAATCGCTGGCGATTTATCAAAGATCACCGTGTGGGATGTGGTCAAGCTTTTCGAACGTCCAATATCCCCAAATCTGAGTCATTTAGAGACGGCTCAAAATGCACCCCTTGCCTTCGAGCTCCTCATGCACGATTTTTTGCAAAAATATCTGTCCACTCAAAGGCTTTCTGAAGTGGATCGCTCGAAAACAACAACACCGGTCAAAGAGACGGGCGACGAGCCCTCTGCCCGATCAAACTCACGAGCCAGCGCAGCCTTGGCAAAGATTCCCAACTCGGTGTTTCAGTGGCACAAATTCAGCACAGGGAGTCAGAGGTCGCTATGAAGATCAGTTATTTTCTGCACAACTTCTCGGGTCTCGGAAGAAAAATCCCTGCGGGCGAAGCTTGGCAGTGGCACCATCATATTGAAGAACTCGATCAAGCAAACACACTTTTTACCTACCTCAAAAAACGAATGAAAGAGAACCGCCTAGCGCTTGCGAATCTCTATGTCGACAAAATACGTCTCAGCGAAGCCGGACCCGATTTGATGAACGTACTCGGCGATGAACTGGTCGAGTACAACGAGCTTTTGGCGGCCAAACGTATTATCAATAAGCATGAAGATTTTCTTGAAGACAATTCAGTGCAGCGCGCCTGGACTTTGAAAAATTACGGGTATTGATGGCTCATTTGTTGATTGAGTCTCAGCTTGCACGGGTCATCGAAATGGCCTGGGAGGACCGCACCCCTTTCGAGGCCATAGAAGCACAATTCGGCTTAAATCAAGGAAGAGTCATCGTGATCATGCGGGCGACGCTGAAGGCTAGTTCCTTCAAAATGTGGCGAGCGCGAACACGGGGTAGAACCACGAAGCACTCAAGGCTTAGGCCTGCAACGATGAACAGTGGCAGCAAACATCTTGCCTCACACCGTATTCCCCAAAGGTAACTTTGGTGCCCGAAGACCAGACGCTGTGATGCACTCGCCAGACCCCAAAGGCACTAGAGGCCGTCTAGCCCTTTTTAATCCATGCGCTACACCAGCCGAGACCCGCTACTTGCTTGCCCGCGAAAATAGCGCATTCCCCCGCCACATCCGTTACCTTGCCCGCGTAAAGTTGGCAGTTATTGCACTTTTGATCATGGCTATGTTTAGGAAATTTTTTCGCGTCAACTTTAGTGGTGTCGCCGACGTAGCCCAGTGCCGAAGCTTGCGGGTCTTTTTCGTCGAGTTTGGTCTGAGCCATGACGGGGCCACCTTCCAACAGAGCCGATACAGCTGTCAACATCAGTACAAATTGGCGTCGATTAGTCATTTTCTTTCCTTCATAAACAAGAGCTTCGTCGGGATTCGACCTGAGCCTTCTGCGCGATCTTCGCCTAAGACGCAATGGCCTTTATCAGAAACGGAGTATTTTTCGATGGCCGCGGGTTTGATCACGTTTCTGTCGCGGCCAGAGGCGCCGACCACGCCTCTCATTGCAGCGAGCGGTTCCAGATGATTCAAGTGGTCTGGTTCAAAAAGGATCTCCGCGTCGTCGACCATCAACCCTTGTGGGAGGCGTGCAAACGTGGGCCTGTCTTGCCGCTCTATGTATTCGAGCCCGAGATCATGTTGGCGGGAGACTATTCCATGCAGCACTATGGATTTACGCGAGAAAGCCTCCTATCGCTCGAAAAACAATTGCGCGATATCGGGTTAAGGATCGCGATTAAACATGCGCCAATACTACAGGTATTCGCGAGTTTGTTGCGCGAGTTTAAAGGCTTTGCGCTGCTCAGCCATGAAGAAACAGGAAACGCCCTGAGCTTTCAACGCGATCTCGCCGTGGGATCATGGTGCAGATCCAATGGGATCGTCTGGGAGGAGTTTGCCAGTAACAGCGTCGTTCGACGCTTGAAGTCTAGAGACCGCTGGGCAAGTCTTTGGAATCAAAGGATGTCGATGACTCCCCTGAATATCCCCAAGGAGACACAGACGATCTCGCAGACTCCGAACGTTCAGGAATGGCCTGACCAGTCGGTGAGCGCCACCTTTCTTCAACTGCGCAGACGGGCTGAAGATAAAGGACATCGTCAAGTCGGTGGCTTGGCCGTGGCAAGGGGTTATTTACACTCTTTCCTGAAGGGTCGAGGAGCCCATTACCGTAGCGCTATGTCTGCTCCTCTGAGCGCTCAAGAAGCTTGCTCACGGTTATCGCCCTATCTTACGCTGGGCGTCCTCTCTGTACGTCAAGTCGTGCACGAGCTAAAGGTAGCACAAGACTACTGGCGGGGGCTTGGACCCGACCATACTCCCCGGGGCTTGCTCAGTTCACTGTCCTCGTTTGAAAGCCGCTTGCACTGGCATTGTCATTTCATTCAGAAGCTTGAAAGCGAGCCTCGCCTGGAATTTGAGAACCTTCACCCGGCCTATGATGGCATGCGGGATAGTGACACGAACAGTGTCCGACTGAAGGCCTGGTCCAAGGGCGAAACGGGCTATCCCATGGTTGACGCTTGTATGCGTATGTTGCTCAGCACTGGCTGGATCAATTTCCGAATGCGCGCCATGCTCACCAGCTTTTCTAGCTACCAACTTTGGCAGCATTGGCGCGAGCCCTCTCTGCATTTGGCACGGCAATTTTTGGATTACGAGCCAGGCATTCATTACCCACAAATCCAAATGCAATCCGGCACTACGGGCATCAATACCATTCGCATTTACAACCCGGTGAAACAGGCGTTGGACCATGACCCGCGAGGCATTTTTGTGCGTCGTTGGCTTCCTGAGTTGGGGCAAGTACCCGATGATTTCATTTTTGAGCCATGGAAAATGCCGCTGACCATTCAACGAACTGCCGGCTGCCTGATCGGCACGCACTACCCGCACCCCCTGGTCGATCTGGTGGATGCCTCACGATTTGCTAGAGACAGCGTATGGGGAGTGCGCCGAGACCCCAAGTTTCTGGTTCAAGCGCAGGGCATTTACGAAAAGCATGGGAGCCGACGGGCCAAGCCCCACCCCGTCTCGCCGCAACAGGAGCTTTTTTGATGAGTGAAAAGCAAGCCTCATTCAAAGGCAACAAGGGCTATTTACCCAGCAAACCCTGTGCTGTCTGTGGGCGAGAGATGACCTGGAGAAAGTGCTGGGCGAAGAATTGGTACGAGATCAAGTACTGCTCTGAGCGCTGTCGAAAAAATTTTAAAAATCCAGTGGCTGCCAAACTCTTGAACCGCATCATGTCCAGGCCGTGATTCTTATTCCGATCCTGGGTGACCAGCTCAATCTGGACAATCCGGCGCTTGCTCAATCTCAGCGCTCGGAGTCAATCATTGTTATGGCCGAAGTGGTCGATGAACAGCTCCATGTCAGCAGCACACGGATGCGCTCGGCGGTATTTTTGTCGGGAATGCGGCATTTCGAGCAAAGGCTGCGAGCCGATGGATGGCATGTTCGCTATTTGAAACTCGGGGAACACAGCCACCGCACTTTAAGCGAGGCCTGGACGTCCAGTATCTCTGAGCTCAATCCAAGCATCATTCGATTGTGTGAACCTGGAGACTGGCGAGTTGAGCAGACCATTCAAAATGTCGCGCGGGCATTTTCCGTGCCGCTGGAGATTCTCGATGACAATCATTTCTTAATCTCCAGGACAGAATTTGAGCAATGGGCGGGCCTCTCAAAAAAACTACGTATGGAGATGTTTTATCGGAAGATGCGTAAGCAAGAGTCCGTCCTGATGGACGGGAATGAACCCCTTGGAGGGCAATGGAACTTTGATGCCGATAACCGTAAGAGCTTCCCCAAAACTGGTCCCAATGGTTTAGTGGCCCCTCTTCGTTTTCCCCCGGATCGCCTGACTCAGAATGTCATCGCGGATTTGGCCCAGCATTTGCCTCAGCAGCCCGGTGACAGCCGATCATTCGCATGGCCAGTCACCCGCGAAGATGGCCTCTTGGCGCTCAAAGATTTCATAGAACATCGCCTGGCAAGCTTCGGTTCAACCCAGGACGCGATGTGGGCGAACGAGCCCTTCCTCAGCCACAGCCTACTTTCTGCAGCGTTGAACCTCAAATTGATCAACCCAAGAGAGGTCATTGACGCTGCGCAGAAAGCTTACGTCCAGAGCGCGGTAGAACTCGCCAGCGCGGAAGGATTCATCCGGCAAATTCTGGGTTGGCGTGAGTTCATGAGGGGTGTCTATTGGCTGGACATGCCTCACATGAAGCAAGCCAACCATTTTTCTCATAGCCGCCCTCTCCCTGCCTGGTATTGGACCGGCGATACTCACATGAATTGTATGAAACAGGCCATCAAACAAACCCTGGAACATGGCTATGCACATCACATCCAGCGACTCATGATTACGGGTAATTTCGCACTCCTCGCCGGCATTATTCCGCAAGTGGTTTGTGATTGGTACTTGGCGGTTTATGTCGACGCCGTAGAGTGGGTGGA
>JANLRI010000670.1:0-7424 GCA_031361565.1 Betaproteobacteria bacterium
AGCATCGGCATCGTGATGCTCAGTTAGGTCTACATTGCTCGTGAGTTGTCGCACCAGTTCGCTCCGACGCACCGGCTTGCTTAAACTCGCCTGCACTCCTAACTTCTTGAGCTCATCAAGCTCTTTGTCCAGGAACATCGAGGTCAACATCACTAGACGCATACCGGCCCCTAAGTTTTCACGCTGAATCTCTGCAACAAGTTGCGTCCCGGTCATACCCGGCATCTTCATATCAATGATTGCGGCCGTGTAGGCGGCGGGTGTTGCCCAGTTCGTGCGGATCGCCGCCAGTGCAGACGCACCACTTTGCACCGCGTGCACAAAGGCGCCTTCGCTTTGTACTTGATGCGCAATAATTTCCAAATTGGTTAGGCTGTCATCGACGACCAAGATGCGCATCCCGCGCAGGCCTTGATCAAAATGCGGTTTAGGTATTTGGGTCGCGATCGGCAACACAATCTCAAAGCTAAACGTCGTGCCTTTACCAGGACTGCTCACAATCTCGATGTCACCGCCCATCATATTCACAAGCTGTTTAGAGATCGCCAGGCCTAGTCCGGTACCACCAAAGCGCTGGGTGGTTGAGCCATCACCCTGGGCGAAAGCCTTAAACACTCGTCTAAGTTCCTCCGGACCCATACCAATGCCGGTATCACGCACTGCGAATCTAACCGAATGCCCACCCGCTACCGGCTTCGAACGAACGTCCACCACCACTTCACCCTCTGGGGTAAATTTGATCGCATTGCCAAGCATATTCACCAGCACTTGCCGAATTCGATCCGCATCTCCCCGCAAGTTCACAGGCACCTGGGTATCGATCCGACATGCGAGCTCAATGCCTTTATTGGCGGTACGATGTACCAAAAGCTCGGCCACATCATCCACTAAGCGATGGACATCAAAGTCAATGGGGTCGAGTTCAAGCTTGCCCACTTCGATTTTCGAGAAATCGAGAATGTCGTTGATTAAGCGTAGCAAGGCCTCACCAGAGCTTCGCACCGTCGTTACAAAGCGGCGTTGCCGTTGATTGAGCTCAGAGTCCAGCAAAAGCTCCGTCATACCCAGGACGCCATTCATAGGAGTACGAATTTCATGGCTCATATTCGCCAAGAATTGCGACTTGGCGCGGCTCGCAGCTTCAGCAGCGTCTTTGGCAGCGGCAAGCTCCTCACCACGTGCGAGTGAGGCCCGCATATGCTCCAAATCCCGGCCAAGATCGTTGAGCTCGGTGATCCGGGATTTCACATTAAGCTGTTGCTGACTATTTCCTCGGGCAATAGTTTGTGCTGAGTCGCGCAGCACTCGAACTGAGCGCGCGAAGAATCTGCTAAAAAAGCCAGCAAAAATGAGGGACAGCAATAAATAACCGGCAAACAAATAGCCGAGACTCTTTTTAACCGATAGCGCTTGCTCATCGAACCCCGATTCGTCGAAGCCGAGACGAAGCGTTCCCTTTAATTCCGATTTCACACGAATCGGCAAACTAGTAAAGTAGGCTGAATCTTGATTTCCGCCTACCGAAAGGTCCTCGCGGAACTTGAGGTTTTTCGGCGCGAGGTCCGAGGTCAGGACGGTTTGCTTCGCATCCACAAAATCGGCGTAGATGATTTGCCCGGACAGCAGGATTTCGTCCAAAGTTGCACGAACATGCTGGTCACTGGGATCAGCCTCAAGAATGCGAGAATATTGCCCGGCTTGCTGACGCGCAAAATTAACGAACTGGGAGCTTTGCTCCTGGTGAACCAAGCGAGTAATCCCGACGGCGAGCAAGGGCAAGGACAGTAAATGCATCAGAAGTATGCCACCGACGAGCCAGCCGGAAACACTAGGAAGCGCGGCCTTTAGTTTTTGAATGCTCATAGATTCCCCAGTATCTTAAGTGTCGACATTTTTCCGGCCTCCGTGCCGGACATAAAGCTGATGGCATGCGTATTATTGGAGAGGGCATTGGCGAGCGCCCCACTGTCCTGAAACTCTGCAATTCGCGAGCCGCCATTTCGAAACACACGCCCCACCAGATGTCGCTCATAGACAGGACCTGACATGAACAGCACTTTTTGCAAAAATAATTCCTTGGTCTCTGGCATCGATAGATTCAAAAGCGGCACGACCTCTTTATCAGCAAGCAAAAGGGGGACACCAAGATAGATCTTGCGAACCTCGCTCGCACCGATGGCCGGTAAAGGCGATCTAGAGCCAGCGACGAGAACGAGACCGCCTTGAGAGGCCCAGACTGCTGCAGGTGTGACCAAGAGAGCCCCTACTCCGGCGAGAAAATTGCGGCGCATCATTTGAACACCGTGCTAAGTTGCGTTCCGACATAGCGTGCGGTGCTGCCATCAAAGCGCTGTTGCGAACCTACTTCAAGCTTTAAAGCAAAGTGTGCAGGCAACTCCACTCGAGCACCGATCACCGTGTTGCTGCGAGCGAAACTCGGGTTGCGGCTGATCAGTGCATCAACACTCGCAGCGCGATTGCTTTCGAGCCGCGCAAAGCCTGACCATGTATCGCTAAAGCGGTAGTCGCTTTGAACATAAACACTGGTAATGGTGCTGTTATTGAGCACACCAGACTCGTTAGCTCGATGCCGAGTCACATAAGCTTCGCCGAGTAAGCGCCAGGCACCAGATTCCCAGTTCAAGAATCCGTTCACCACAAGTTGAGATACGAGATCAGTGGGCGCGCCCGTAATCGGTAGATCGAACTTTGCGAAAGAGGCGCCCATCTGAGTGGGCGTGGTGGCATCAGGTTGCCAGGCAACTTTGGCTGATACTCCCGTTCTACCGAATCGTTGGGGTCTTAAAAAGGCAACCGGCTCGAGACTTGCGCCATCAATCGTTGGCCCTGAGGCCACACTAGCGTCCAGACTGAGCAGCGCATCGCCAAAGCGCTTGGTAGTTTGTAGTAACAAGCCCATGCCGTGAAGAGGGAGCAGCCCGCCTTCGTCCTCATACTCAGTAATTTTTGGACGATTAATACTGGTTTGAAGATAGGCGCCGTGATGGTATTCCGTATTCCAAAATCCCAAGGGGGTGTGAAAGCGACCGGCCCAGATCGTGGCGCTCGGACTGAGCTTCCAGCCAATCTGCGCGCGTTCAACTTCCTTTTCTCTTTTATTCAGCAGAACTTCTCCAAGAAATCTCAGTCGCCCAAAGTCTTTGGAGAAAAAGATGCTGCCGCCAAAATCGACGTCGTTACTGGCCGCCACGCCTGTTTCACTCATTCTGAATGCCGTTAGAGCAGGAAAAACCAGCACTTCCTGGGCCGTAGCCGAACCCGAACCCACACTGAGCTCGAGGCTGGCAAGTAAAAGGATCAAGCGGCAAAAACCTTTAGAAAGGCTATAGCTCACGCTTGAACGCGTTGTCAGAAAATACCGTTGGAACATGGCTGGCTTCGTAGTGAAACGATTTTAAAAGGAAAGACAGGCAGCTCTTAAAGGCCGCCTTGAGGCCATGCTAACGGGCCAACCTTCGTTTTCACCAAATCCACTGTGCCTGACCGACTAACGGCCCGACTTTTCAGGACGAACGTAGCCTAAGCCTATCCGAGGCTGGTGTAATGCGACAACAAGCCGTTAGCGTGACGGTCTAGCCAAGTCGCGCGCTGCCACGCGATGACGGCTTCGCCTAAAGCAAACGTACCCGAACGGTCTTGCCCTTGATCTTGGCGGCGGCCAAATGCGCTTGGGCGAGTCGTCCAAGGTCACGCCGCACGGCTACATAGGTTGAGAATTCCGCGATGGAAATTTTTCCAACGCAATCGCCGGCGATGCCGCCCTCGCCGGTTAGGGCGCCGAGGACATCACCGGCCCGAATTTTCTCGCGACGCTCCACTTGAATTTGGAGAGTCGCCATCGGGGGCAAAAGCGGTGTTTGCACCTCGCCTGCCTTCGGGGCAAGGCTAGTCAGTTCAAACCATTGCGCCGAACGTGCCTGCATTTTCTCGATATGAGAGAGGTAAACCATCTCCTTCGGGCTGACCAAACTCAAGGCCATCCCTTCATGATCGCTACGGCCCGTGCGGCCAATCCGGTGAATATGTAACTCTGGATCAGGTGTCACGTCGACGTTGATCACCGCTTCGAGCTGAGAAATATCAAGACCCCGAGCGGCAATATCGGTCGCCACTAAGACGGAGCAGCTACGGTTAGCGAACTGCACTAGGACTTGATCGCGCTCACGCTGTTCTAACTCGCCGTGTAAGGTCAGCGCGCTAAAGCCCTCAGCCTGCAACGCATCCACTAAACGCTTACACTGATGTTTGGTATTACAAAATGCCAAGGTGCTGACGGGGCGGTAGTGCCTGAGTAACATCGCCACGGCCGCCATTCTTTGACCGTCTTCGATCTCATAAAAGCGCTGTTGAATTTTACCGCCGTCATGTTGCGATTGAACCGTGATGCGCGCAGGTTCCTTTAAAAAGCGCGCGCTCAGTTTGGCAATCCCTTCGGGATAAGTTGCCGAAAACAACAGGGTTTGGCGCGAGTCTGGGGTATGGCTGGCGACATAAAAAATACTGTCATAGAAACCCATATCCAACATGCGATCAGCTTCATCCAGAACCAAGGTATTGACGGCATCCAGATTGAGATCGCCGCGATCAATCAGGTCCATGATGCGCCCTGGTGTGCCCACAGCGATATGTGCACCAAAACCGAGACTGTTACGCTGCCCGCCCATTTTGACCCCACCCGTCAAAGTCAGGATCTTGATATTTTCTTCCGCGCGCGCCAGTCGGCGGATTTCTTGGGTGACTTGATCGGCCAATTCCCGCGTGGGGCAAAGGACCAATGCCTGCACCTCAAATCGAGCAGGATCAAGCTTCGCCAGCAGGGGAATCGCAAACGAGGCGGTTTTTCCGCTACCCGTTTTTGCCTGGGCGATCAAATCACGACCAGCGAGCGCTACCGGCAGGCTGGCCGCCTGAATTGCGGTCATGGTGGTGTATTTCAGTCGCTCCAGATTGGCCAGCATCGCCTCCGAGAGCGCGAGCGTGCGAAAGCTCGCGGATTCTGCGGATTCTGCGGCCAAGCGCGGGCTTGGAAGGGATTCGGAAGGGTGAATAATCTTGCTCATGGGGCGAATGGTATGCCAAACCGTCTTTGCCCACTCAAGTAAACTGCACCCACCTCTGCGCCAAGCCTCATTGGCAAACCGTCACTGATGAAAAACCAAAGAACCATTTCCGCACAAGAACTTCTCTTCTCACAAGGCTTTGGCTCTCGCCATGAATGCACCGGAGCGATTGTGGCCGGCCATTTGCGCTTCAACCAGCAAATCGTCACTGACCCGTATCTTGATCTGGACGTTTTCGAAGGTGCGCCTTATGTCGTCGTTGACAAGTCCTGGGCCTTCTACACCCGTGCCTACCTGGTCTTGCATAAACCCGCGGGGTATGAATGCTCGACCAAGCCTAAACATCACCCGAGCGCCTACTCACTCTTGCCGACGCCACTTCGGGTACGTGATGTGCAGGCCGTCGGCCGTTTAGATGAAGACACGACCGGCTTGCTGTTGTTTAGCGATGACGGCCAATTCATTCACCGCGTCACTTCTCCGAAGCATAAGGCTGCCAAAATCTACCGAACTACCCTGAAACATCCTGGCACCGTTCAGCAAATCGAGGCTCTCCTAAACGGCGTGGTACTGAATGACTCGCCCAAACCCGTCGCCGCCCTGGATGCACGCCTGATCGATGATTTAACGCTCGAGCTCACTCTGAGCGAGGGCAAATATCATCAAGTTAAGAGAATGCTGGCAGCGGTGGGCAACCGCGTTGAGGCTCTGCATCGCAGCGCCATTGGCACACATCAGCTGCGCGCAGATTGCGCCGAAGGTCAGTGGTATTGGCTTTGCGACGAGGAACTTGCTCAAATCGGTTGGGGCGCCAAGCCTCTCATCGACGCTGCGACCGCCAAGCCGTCCGGACACTAATCGTAGTCCTCTTGCCAATCCCCATGCTCCCACTAATTCGCGGTTTTTACGCCGAGTTGCTCCGGCAAGCTCGCCGCATCCCAGCCTCCACCGAGGGCCTTATAAAAACTCACCACCGCGACCAACTGAGCGCGCTGCACTTCGAGTAGCGCTGACTCGGCTTGGGCCAAATCGCGTTGGGCGCTTAAAACCTCCAGGTAGTTGGAGTAGCCACCCTTGTACCGAATGTCGGCCAGGCGCAAGCTAGCTCGCAGAGCATCTAACCTTTTGTTCGAAATTAAGGTGAGTTCTCTGCCCGCTTCCATATTATTCAAAGCGTCTGCAACATCTCGAAAGGCGCTTTGGACCGCTTGCGTGTACTGAGCCAAAGCCTGACGTTGCCGCGCATTCGCCGCGGCCATGGTGGCATCAATCGCACCTGCTCGAAACACAGGCTGAGTTAAATTGCCAATCATGTTCCAAAACATCGATGCCGGACTCAGCAGGTTGCCAAGCTCTCTGGACTGCTGTCCAAGCCCTGCCGTTAAGGTGACCTTCGGGAAGTAGGCAGTACGAGCCTGAGCAATATCAGCTCGCGCGGCAATCATCACCTGCTCCGCACTGATCAAATCTGGGCGTCGATTCAGGATCTCGGACGGCAAACCGGTCGCCTGAGCATTCAGCACCAACTGCGCGGAATATAGCGCGAGCAGATCGGTACCACGGGAAATGTTGGGGCTTAAGATTTGAGCCGGTCTGCGACCAAGCAGCAAGGCTAAAGCGCTCTCAGCGTTGCGTTGATTCTGACGCACCGTTCTCACAGTGGCTTCAGCACTGATGGCCTCTGCCTGGGCCTGTCTTAAATCCAACTCGCCGATCACGCCGCCTTGTAGGCGTCGTTCCTGGAGCTTGAGGGTTTCTTGGCGGTTAGCGAGTGTGCGCTCGGCCAGGAGGAGCTGGGCATCAAGCGTACGCAAGGCGAAATAACTTTGCGCGACATTGGCATACAGCGTCGTAAGCACCGTACCACGCGCCGCGCCTTGGCTTAATAAGCGAGCTCGCGCGGCTTCGTCGGCGCGAGCATATCGCCCCCAAAAGTCAATCTCGTAGCTGGCGCTCAGGCCAAACTGCCGGTCGTTGCTACTCGTCCGACTGCCCGGGGGAAAGGTTGCAGAGTTTTCACTCAAGCCGCGTGTCGTTGCCCCAACGTTGAGATCCACCGAAGGATAAAAATTGGTTTGATTGAGCGCGATCACGATGCGCGCTTCTTCGATGCGCGCACTCGCCAAAGCCAAGTCTTGACTTTGGCCTGCGGCCTCTTGCAGGAGCGCATCCAACACCGGATCTTGAAAGCTCTTCCACCAAGCCAGCCAGTCTATCGGCGCTGCATGACCTGCAACACTCGACACGGAAAATTCGTTGGGCTCCATGAGGACTGGACGTTGATACGGTGGAACGGGTGCGGGGATTTTGTTCGCACAAGCTGAGATCCCTAGCGCGCACACC
>JANLRI010000715.1:0-7176 GCA_031361565.1 Betaproteobacteria bacterium
CGGCTGCCAGCACCGCGCCTAACGACAAAGCCGCGATAACCGAAGTGCCCAGGCGGCTGAGTTGAGGCTGCTTAAGGAAAGGTTTTTAGCGAGAAGCGGATGCTCCGTACGGCAAAAGATGATCAGTTGATCGCTTAACCAGGCTTGTTTGTGAAGGGAAGGGTCGAGCACTTCGCCTTCGACCAGGGCCATATCCAGAGTACGTTCGGCCAAGCGACTAAGAACGATCTCTGAGTTCTGAACGAAGAGTTCGTAATTACGCTTTCCCAACCCGATGGAACAAGAATCCAGGTGCTTTTCAAAATCCCTGATGAGTCTGGGCAATAAATGAGGACCGATCGATCGGGTTGCGCCAATGGCCAGTGTTTGGGTTCTACCGCTATTGCCATTATCTCCAAAATTTTCAGCGCGTTCGATCAGTTCTAGGGCCTGGGGAAGCAATTCTCGCCCTCGATCCGAGAGCACCAGGCGACGTCCCTGTTTGTTAAAGAGACTTTCGCCGAGCTGCTTTTCGAGTTCGTGCACCGAGACACTAATAGCGGATTCGGTAAGCGATAGCCGTTCTGCAGTCAGTGCCAGCGAGCCTTGTCGAGCAAGTTCGCAGAAGGTTTCAATCTGCCTGAGTTTGAGGCCGCGCATGGAGTTTTTTAAAACGGGTCTAAGTTCATCATTAAGAGTTATTTAAGCATAATTTGAATATTATTCGATTTTATTTGAATTTTATTTTCCTTAAAATCGGGAAATGAAGAGTGTTCCCCTAAAGTTCGACGACCGTAGCAAACAAAGCACCCACTACACCACCTGCTATATGTGTGCCTGCCGATGCGGCATTAAAGTCACCTTAGACGAAGGCAAGGTTCGCTTCATTCAGGGCACCGCTGAGCACCCTGTGAATCAAGGCGTCCTCTGCGCAAAGGGCTCTGCCGGGATCATGAAACAGTACTCGCCCGCCAAGCTGAAGAACCCGATGCGCAGAAGAGCCGGGTCGGAACGCGGTGCGGGGCAGTTCGAGGCGATTTCCTGGGATGAAGCCTTGACTGAGCTCACTGCTCGATTGCGCCACATTCGCGCGACCGACCCTCGCAAGCTTGCATTTTTTACCGGACGCGACCAAATGCAGGCGCTGACTGGTTTATGGGCTCAACAATTTGGTACACCCAACTGGGCAGCACATGGCGGCTTTTGTTCCGTCAACATGGCTGCTGCCGGGCTGTACAGTATTGGCTATTCGTTTTGGGAGTTCGGTGCACCGGATTGGGACCGTGCGAAATACTTCATGCTTTGGGGCGTGGCCGAAGATCATTCCAGCAACCCCATCAAAATTGGTCTTGATAAGCTCAAGCGTAATGGGGCTAAATTCGTATCCATCAATCCTGTGCGCACTGGGTACTCGGCCATTGCAGATGAATGGATCGGTATTCGGCCCGGCACAGATGGGTTGATGGCCTTGGCGATTGTCCACGAACTGCTTAGCCGGGAGTTATTCGATTGGGAGTTTTTGGTTCGCACCACCAATGCAGCATGGCTCGTCATCCAGGCGCCGGGCACGCCGCGGGACGGTTTGTTCCTTCGTAATGAACAAGCTCAGCCCTTGATTTTTGATCAAGGTACACAAGCGCCTGGCACCTTTACCAAGGGTGTGAAGCCGGCCTTGTTTGGCGAATATGAGATCGACGGGCTCAAGGTCCGCACCGTGATGTCTTTGATGGCCGAGCGTTACCTGGACGAGAAGTACTCGCCAGAAGCCGTCGCCGAGCGCTGTGGAGTGCCCGCACAAACCATCCGGCGTCTGGCGCTTGAAATGGGCAAGGTTGCCTTCGAAGCGCCGATCGAGTTAGCGATTGCCTGGACCGATGTCTGGGGTAATCAACATGACAAAGTCGTGGGCCGACCTGTCGCCATGTATGCCATGCGCGGCATTTCCGCTCACAGCAACGGATTTCAAACTTGCCGTGCCCTGCATCTCATTCAAATGCTCCTGGGCGCCTTGGATGGTCCGGGTAATTTTCGCTCAAAAGCACCCTTCCCGCGACCGATTCCTCCCGCCCAACTACCGGAGAATGATGCGGCCACCATCAACGCACCGAATAAGGCGCTGGGCAAGACGCCCTTGGGCTTTCCTGTCCGCCCGGAGGACCTGGCCATTGATGCAGACGGTAAGCCCCTGCGGCTCGATAAAGCCTACTCCTGGGAGAGCCCTATTGCCGCGCACGGCATGATGCATATGGTGATCCGCAATGCGGTTGAGGGCGACCCCTATGAGATCGACACCCTGATGCTGTTCATGGCCAATATGGCCTGGAACTCAGCAATGAACACTGCGCAAACTCAGGATATGTTGCGCGCGCGGCATCTCAAGGGTGAGCGCAAGGGGGAGTACAAGATTCCTTACTTGGTGGTGTCAGACGCCTTTGATTCAGAGATGGTGCAGTTTGCCGACTTAGTGCTGCCGGACACCACCTACCTTGAGCGCTTCGATGCGATTTCAATGCTTGATCGACCCATCTCCGAACCCGACACGGTCGCCGATGCCATTCGTCATCCCATACTTAAGCCTGATCGCGACGTGCGCGCATGGCAGGAGGTCTTGGTCGACATTGCGGGGCGATTGGAATTTCCTGCCTTTGTGAAAGATGTACATGGAGGCGCGAAGAGTGCGGCGGAGCCTGCTGCGATGACAAAAACGGCTCGATATTCAGGCTATGAACAGTTTATTACTGAGTATCAAAAGGCACCGGGTATTGGTTTCTTGGCCGGCTTTCGAGGAGCCGACGGCAAGTCTTCACTCAAGGGCGAGCCTAATCCGAATCAGTGGCAGGCCTACATCGATAATAAGAGCTTCTTCTCATGGCATTGGCCCGAAAGTCAGCAGTGGAATCGAGGTATTAACCAGCCCTATTTGGAGGCCTCGGCTGCGGCTGGTTTTATCCCCAAGGCCGAGCCCATCATCATGCAAATCTATAGCGAGCCTTTGCAAAAATTCCGGCTTGCCGGGCAGGGCCTTTACGACGGTGTTCGGCCGCCGCTCAAGGTCGATCAGGAGCGTTTGAGTCAGTACTTCGATCCATTGCCCGATTGGTATGCACCCTTGGATGATGCCAATATCAAGGACGAACAATACCCGTTTCATGCCATTACTCAGCGCCCGATGATGATGTATCACTCCTGGGATTCTCAGAATGCCTGGCTGCGTCAAATCCTTGGGCAAAACTTCTTATACATGCAGGCGCAGCGTGCCGCTGAGATGGGTCTCGGTGATATGGATTGGGTCTGGGTGAGCTCTCCGAACGGCCGCATTCGCTGCCAGTTGAAAACCATGGAAGGGGTGGAGCGCAATACAGTCTGGAGTTGGAATGCAATTGGCAAGATGGCGAAGGCCTGGGGGCTTGACAAAGAAGCGAAGGAAGCCACACATGGGTTTTTGCTGAACCACCTCATCAGTGAAACCCTGGCTGCACCGGTCGACGGTAGGCGCATCACCAATTCCGATCCCATCACTGGCCAGGCCGCTTGGTATGACTTACGTGTCGCGATCACCAAGGCCGCGCCCGGTGAAACCGGTGTGTGGCCGAAGCTTGAATTTGGTGACGAGACAGAATTAAATTCGAGTGATGAGATTGACCTGGCCAAGAAGGAGCCTCGCCCATGAAGCTTGGCCTGGTCATTGACTTAGATACCTGCGTGGGTTGCCATGCCTGTGCAGTGGCTTGCAAAGAGTGGAACGGCCAAAGCTTAATGGCGGGCGGTGCACCGGACTACGCGACTCAAGGCGCTGAACCCTCCGGAGTCTGGTTTAACCGGATTCGGCACTTTGAAGTGGGCTCTGTCGAGAGCGGGCTTGACGTCAGCGTGAAACCTGTCATTGAACAGGGCCAGAAGCCCATTGATATTCAGCTTGCCGCCGTGCGCGAGCTCAAAGCAGGGGGCTGCTCGAAGACCGTCAATGTGCCGATGTCCTGCATGCATTGCGAAGAAGCCGATTGCGTCACCGTGTGCCCGACGGGGGCTTCGTACAAACGCGCTGAAGACGGCATCGTCTTGATCGATCCTGATAAGTGCATGGGTTGTAACTACTGCTCCTGGGCCTGCCCCTACGGCGCACGTGAGTTGGATCAAAACGAAGGTGTCATGCGCAAATGCACCCTGTGCGTAGATCGCATTTACGACCAGGCCCTGCCCGAAGTGGAGCGCCAACCCGCCTGCGTGCTGGCCTGCCCGACGCATGCGCGTCACTTCGGCGATTTTGATGACCCGCACTCAAAGGTGTCGATCTTAAGTTTTGCGCGAGAAGGCGAGGGCATGTTGCCAGAGTTGGGCTACAAACCGGTAAATCGTTATCTGCCTCCGCGTGCTACACCTGCAATTGACACGAGCTCAGTTCAGGCCTTGAGTAAGGTCGCTTTAAAAGTGCGTTTGGGCAACACGAAGATGGGTCAATTCATCAATCGTTTGGTGTCGCTATGAGGCCAGCACTCTCTGTGATCTTTTTTACCGTGAGCTCTGGCGCGGGTTTGGGCTTGATGTTTTTATTGGTGTTGTCGCGTTTTTCTCATATGGCGGCAGCGTCAACGCAGTGGTGGGCGGCGGCGCTTGCCTCCGGCCTCTTGCTCAGCGCCGGTCTGATCTCGTCCACGCTGCACTTAGCGAATCCAAAGAATGCCTGGCGCGCGTTTTCACGCTTTAAAACCTCGTGGTTATCGCGTGAAGGTGTGTTGGCATTGGCGATCTATCCCTTGGCCGCATTGTATTTGTGGGCTGTTTACCAGCAGGAACGCAGCTTCATTGTAGGTTTGGGCATTCTCTTGGCGCTACTTTGCGTTGCGGTGCTCTACTGCACGGCGATGATTTATGCGTGTTTGAAGACCATACCTCGTTGGAATAATTGGCAAACCCGCTTGGCCTTTCCCTTGCTCGGCATAATGTCCGGCTCTATTTTGCTCTTGGGCTTTGTACCGCAAGCGCGCCCCTTTGCCGGACCGATGGCTATAGGAATGCTCGTCCTTGGCGGCCTTTTGAAGCTGAGCTATGTGCTTCGTTTTGCGAAAATGGACGGTCAGCATCTGAGTATTAACCAAGCGCTGCAACCGGTTCGTAAACAACAGGCTGGACAGGTCCGCATGCTGGATGTAGGCCACAGCGCGGGGACTTTTCTCACTAATGAGTTTATGTTTGAGTTGGCTCGTGATCGAGCTTTGCTATTACGCTGGGCCATGTGGATTCTCGGCTTTATTTTGCCCATTTTGCTTCTCTCGCTTTCGACAAGTTCAGTGGCCGTCTGGATTGCCGCACTGCTCAGCCTCATCGGCCTTCTGTGCGAACGATGGTTATTTTTCGCCGAGGCGCAACATGTGGTGAGGCTCTATCACGGGCAAGCCTCCATTTGAGCGGCCCATGTTAAGTTGGCTTAAAGAGCTGCAGCAACCTGGCGCCATGCGCGCAGATTTGTTGGCAGGTTTGACGGGTGCGGTGGTTGTTCTGCCGCAAGGGGTGGCCTACGCAAGCCTGGCCGGCATGCCCGCCCAGTATGGCTTGTACACAGCGATGGTGCCCTGCTTAGTCGCCGCCCTCTTCGGCTCTAGCCGTCAAATGGTGAGCGGCCCAGCCAACGCCATTTCGCTGACTACGCTGGCCCTGGTCACGCCCCTGGCAGCCGCCGGATCCAACCAGTACATTGAGTTAGTGTTGATGCTCACCCTGATGGTCGGGCTGTTTCAGCTAGTGCTGGCCGTTTCAGGTTTGGCGCGCTTAGTGGACAAGGTGCCGCATAGCGTGATTGTTGGCTTCACCACGGGCGCGGCGGTCCTGATTGCCAATAGTCAGCTCGGCGCATTTTTCGGACTTGAATTTGCACGCGGTCGCGGTGTGCTCGAAAACCTGCAAATGCTTGTTGCTCACATTGCCGAGTTCCGATGGCCCCCGACCCTGATCGCCTTCTTAACGCTCCTATCCTGTGTGGTCGGTAGGAGGCTCGCATGGCGCGTCCCCTACATGCTGGTGGCGGTCATGGTGGGAGGGTTGAGCTATGCCCTTGGGATGTATTTGATGCCCGAGCTTTTTATGATGAAGACGGTCGAGGCCTTGCCTAGCGCCGTTCCCCCGCTGTCGCTGCCGAAGATCGACTTCCCTGCAATGGCCAACTTGCTGGTTCCTGCCTTGGTCATGACTTTGTTGGCCCTCACTGAAGCGATGGCCATTGCGCGAGCCTACGCTTTACGCTCGAAGGAAAGACTCAACACAAAGCAGGAAATCGTGGCTCAAGGGCTTTCAAACTTAGCGGGGGCGTTCTTTTCATCCTACCCTTCCTCGGGGTCGTTTAATCGTTCCGGCCTGAATGTCGAAGCGGGTGCAAAGACGCCTTTGGCGGCGATGAGCGCCAGTGTGCTGCTGGTGCTGATCTTATTGTTCGTCTCACCGTTGGCGCGTTACCTCCCCATCGTGAGCATTGCCGCCATCCTGATGATGGTCGCCTGGACCTTGGTGGATTTTCAATATCCGCGTCACGCTTGGGAAACCGATAAACTCGATTTTTGGGCCTGGTTTTTGACTCTTGTTTTGACGGTGAGTGTTTCGCTCGAGTGGGCGATTATTGCGGGATTGGTCTTTTACATTACGGGGGATTATTGGCGGAAGAAAGTAGGTCGGGTTAGCTAAAGTTGAGTTCGCGTCCAACTACATTAAGGCAACAACACCAAATTCGGATAATCCATTTTGTAGCGAGATGCGTCCAGCGTGATGAGCCGATCGGCTCGTCCAGAGGCGTGTCCGCCGACAATGAAATCGACCAGTAGACGTTTGACTGCCGAGCCGTTCGAGTGTCGCCGCCTCTCAGCGTAATTTGCAAAACTTCGAGCAACGTCGCGCCAAATATTTTCACCAAGGTCGAAATCTATTTGCACATCAGTGTCCGCCAAGAAATCATCCACAAATTTTTGGGTGGACTTAGGGTGAGCTAGTAATTCGGCATAAACCGCGCCGCAAATCACCACGCCGCCGGCATTTCGAGATTCACCCAGCAGCAAACTCATCGCGCTCGCACTTGGTTCACCAGACCATAAAGCCGATATCACATTAGTGTCGACGGCGGTTCTCATGTCGATCCGGTTTCGTCTCTTTGCTCAGCCTGCCAAGCATTGATTGCTTCTACTCCATCGGGAAAGGTTCCAAGTGCTCCCGCAT
>JANLRI010000005.1:0-2839 GCA_031361565.1 Betaproteobacteria bacterium
ATCTCTCAAGAAATTTGAGGCGGCCCAAAAAGATATGGGCGGCGCTTTGTCGCGACTTTTAGTGGTTACAGAGAATTATCCGCAATTAAAGTCTGACGCAAATTTTCGCGAGTTACAGGCCCAACTCGAAGGCACAGAGAACCGGATCAGTGTGGCTAGAAAGCGCTATATCGAATCCGTTGGGCAATTCAATGTTCTGGTGCGCCAGTTTCCCAATAATTTAACAGCGATGATGTTTGGCTATCAAGCAAAACCGCAATTTACAGTCGAAAATGAGCAGGCCATTCAAAATGCGCCCGCGGTGAATTTCGGCAATAAGCCGACGGAGCCTAAGAAATAAAGCCCTTCCATCAGACTTAGGATGGTCACTACATTAGGGGAATGGTTTGACTAAGCTGGTTCGTGCTCTTTTGGTGCTCATGCTGAGCATTGCCGGGCACTCCTTTGCGCAGGCCCAGCAAGTGCTTGCTGTGCCGCCCTTGAGCGGACGAGTGGTGGATCTCACCAACACTTTTAGCATCGCTCAAAAGTCTGATTTGAGCGCGCAGCTCGAAGCCCTAGAAAAGCAGAAAGGTAGCCAGCTTGTCGTCTTGATGGTGTCAAGTACGCAGCCTGAAACTGTTGCCGAGTACGGGCTGAGGGTGGCTGAGGCATGGAAGATTGGACGCGCCAAGGCGGCCGACTCGAATGCGAAGGGTAAGGTCGTGAAAGTCGATGATGGCGCACTCCTCCTCATCGCGAAAGATGATCGTAAGATTCGCATTGAAGTGGGCTATGGCCTGGAAGGTGCGATACCCGATGCTCTCGCCAAGCGGATCATCACAGATAGTATTGCGCCTAAATTTCGGACCGGAGATTTCTTTGGCGGTGTGCGGGCTGGCGTTTCGGACCTCGTTAAGCTTATTCAAGGGGAGGCTCTGCCCGCTCCGGCAGAGGTGTGGCAGCATGGTCAGGCGCCTGCGTCTGGCGCGGGCAAGGAGTCAGACACTATCGGTTGGTTTGCTCCTCTCATCTTCGTCCTGGCGTTTGGGTTCGTTCTCAAATCTATTCTCGGGCGATTCTTGGGGTCGACCGCCGCAGGCGGTGCCGCTTGGTTTGTGTCGTCGATGTTCGGTGCACCCGCGATGGTCGCGATCATCGCTGCAATCGTCATATTTATGGTGCTGCTTTTGTTTGGAGGAGCGGGTCGAGGCCTGGTCCCTCAAGGGCGCCGCAGTTATCGCAGCGGCGGCCCGGTTTTCTTGCCGGGCGGGTTCGGCGGTGGTGGCGGAGGATGGGGCGGAGGCGGTGATTCAGGCGGGGGCTTTGGTGGTGGTGGCGGAAGTTTTGGAGGCGGTGGTGCCTCTGGAGACTGGTAATGGCTCTGGATATTGGTAAGCGTTATACGAGGCTCTGGCGCCATTGGCGATGCAGTACTGGAGACATTAAGCGCTACTTCGGAGCAGATGGTTTTGCTCAAATAGAGAACTCCATTGCCAAAGGTGAGTCTGCGCACAGTGCCGAGGTGAGGTTTGCTGTCGAAGCCTCCTTAGACGCCTATCAAATTTGGGCCCAGGTTTCGCCCCGGCAGCGCGCCCACACCCATTTTTCTGGCCTCAGAGTTTGGGATACCGAAGCCAATAACGGTGTACTGATCTATCTTTTGCTCGGGGACCGATCGGTTGAGATCGTCGTTGACCGCGCAGCGGAGCGGCGCATTTCACCTCAAGTATGGGCTTCGGCCTGTGCTGCCATGTCGGCAGCATTTTTACAGGCTGAGTACACCCAAGGGGTGCTTCGTGCCCTGGAAATTATTCAGCCCTCTCTAGTGCTTGCGTTTCCGCGTTCAGCCGATGATCGCAACGAGCTGAGCAATGAGGTCGGCATTTTATGAAGTCTTAGGCGGATTGAGCGCGGCTGTTACCGTTTGATTTGCGGCGGCGGCATCGCGAGTCCTTATATCCAGGGCCGTCGTAGCCGTAGCGATATCGATGCGCAATCCATATCGGGTTGCGAGCGACGATGCGGCCGCCTCAAGGCAGCCTTGGTACTCGAGTAAAGAACGGCTTCGTAGCTCCGCGCTAAAGGCCTCGATTTCCATGGCTTGTCGATAAGTCGGCTGAAGCCAATACCGCAAAAAATGTAGTACTAAGCCGTTGCGCCAGAATTGACGGCTATGGACCAGCTCATGCTCAATGCTTGGCGCATCATCCATAAGACGACGATGTAGAAGCACGACCGGACCAAGGCAAACACCGAGCAAAGTTCCTGGTAACCAGGGCATCGAGACGACCAAAGTTGGCGGAAGCCACGGCCCTGTTCTCTTGACTAGGAAGTGAGACATGAAAAATTGAGTTCGAAAAAAAAGACACCCTAAGGTGCCTTTCGTTACTTCAAACCAAGAATTTACTTCTTAGCAGAGGCGCGACGACGAGATACTAAGCCTGCAGCGATACCGCCGAGACCTAACAGTGCCAATGAACCTGGAACAGGAACGTTAGCGCAGCTTGTCTTTTGACCGTAGAGACGGTTGTAGTCAGCGATCGAGATCGGAGCAGTTGTGCTGTTTTCGTTAGCGCAAGTTACGTTGATCTGCAACATGTCCAAAGAGAAATCCCATGATTTCGTAGCGTTGCTAGCGAAATTCAAGACGATGTTACCGCCTGTGTACGAAGGGAGGAATGCAGCACCACCGGCAGGAACAATGCCGCCAGGAGTGATCGAACCACCGCCCAAGTCGCTAGTTACTACTGTGTACGCAAGAGTAGCAGTAGCGCCAGCGGCCAATGTGAGGCCAGGAGTGTAGGTCAGACGAGCAGTGTAGGTATAACCGTCAGCTGCGTTAACCGCGAATCGTCCG
>JANLRI010000067.1:0-7719 GCA_031361565.1 Betaproteobacteria bacterium
TCTTTCGAAGAGTGCTCGACGGGATCGTGATCTCGGATCGCAACGGTCGCATTACCTCGTGCAATCCGAGCGCGAGTACGATGCTGGGGTTTAGCGAACGCGAGCTGCGCGGCAAGCGCTTCAGCGTGCTGATTCCACCCGTCCAGTTAGTCAGCGATGAGAAAGATTTCTCTGCCAATCAATACGAGACGGTGGTGCGCAAAGCCACGGGAGAGTTGGTCGCGGTAGAGGTCACCATGAGTGAATCCAACGCCATCGGCAAGTCGCGACGCATCGCCATTGTGCGCGACATTACCGAGCGCCACCAAGCTCGCGAGCGCCTCACTCAGATGGCCAACTACGACAGTCTGACGGGCCTGCCCAATCGAAGCCTGTTTCGCGATCGACTGCAAGCCGCCATTGCGCGCAGCAAAAGTCGCAAACAAATGGCCGCCTTAATGTTCTTGGATCTTGATCGATTCAAGACCATCAATGACAGCCTGGGGCACGACTTCGGTGACAAACTCCTGCAATTGGTTTCAAGTACCTTGAATAGCTGCCTCCGTCAGTCCGATTTCGTGATCCGTTACTCAGATCGCGAGGACGACGTAGGCGTCTATCGTCTCGGTGGCGATGAATTTACTGTGTTGGTCGAAGATCTGCCCAGCTTAGATGTGGCTGAAGATATCGCCAAAAGAATCCTTGGCGCGCTTTCGCAACCCTTTCAGGTGGGGGTACATCAAATCTTCATTTCGGTGAGCATCGGAATTACCGTCGTACCCAAGTACAGTGACGATCTTGACGTACTGATCAAGCAAGCAGACCTGGCCATGTACCGTTCGAAATCGATGGGACGAGATACCTATACTTTCTTTAGTACCGATCTTGAGGAGGTTGTTTCGGAACAGCACGAGCTGCAGACGAGCTTACGTTATGCGCTGGAGCGGGAAGAGTTCGCCATCGTCTATCAACCTAAGGCCGACCTGAAAACCGGTGCCGTCTGCGGCGTCGAGGCTTTACTACGCTGGAATCGTCCGGGACAAGAATTTATTGGGCCCGACAAATTTATTCCCATTCTCGAAGAAACCGGACTGATTGTACCGGTCGGTATTTGGGTGATACGCGAGGCTTGCCTACAGTTGATGCGCTGGCGCGCAAAGGGCTTTACCGGACTAACCATGGCGGTGAACCTTTCGGCGCGCCAATTCCGCCAACATGATTTGATCGACCAAATTAAGGAAATCGTCAGTCAGACTGGCGTGCCAAGAGGATATCTTGAGATCGAACTGACCGAGAGTACCTTGGTCGAGGACAGTGAAACCGTCGTTGACATTATGAAAGCCTTTGGTGAAATGGGTGTCGGTGTGGCCGTCGATGATTTCGGTACCGGGCATTCATCCTTGCGTTACCTCAAACGTTTTGACGTCTCCACCTTGAAGATTGATCGCTCCTTTGTGCAGGACACGCCACATGACACGGAAGACAATGCCATTGCCATTGCCGTCATTGCGCTCGGACATGGACTTGGGCTCAAAGTGGTCGCGGAAGGCGTGGAGAACGAAGCCCAAAGAGCCTTCTTACAACTACATGGTTGCGACCAAATTCAAGGCTATTTGCTCAGTAAGCCCCTCTCGGTCAACGACTTTGATCGGTGGCTGACGGAGCGACAAAAAACCTCGCCACCGTCCGAAAAACCAGGCGAGTTGGCCGCCCTCATCGATGCCCTAGCCTAAAAGGTCGGGGCGATTTCGTGCACGGCCAAGCTTTCACTGGGCCCTATGTCCAGCGAACTCTCACCCAACTTTATTTTTAAGTTTGCCCTTAGGCATCACGGCGGTGATCGGCGGCGCACGAGTTGGCTCACCCGAGACCAACTTGGCGGGCGAGGTATCCTTCTTAGTCTTCTTGGTTTCCTTATTGGTTTTTTGCTGTCCCTTGGCCATGTGTGCCTCCTGATTTGTTTTAGCTTGCGGACCTCTACTTTACGCCTACTTAAGAGACTTTTCTTTCGAGCGCAAGAATGAACGCTTCTCCCTCTCGCCCGCCGCTTCCGAAATTTCAGATTCCAGAATCCGAGATCGAGCTTCAGCCGATTCGTGCCCAGGGCGCGGGCGGACAAAACGTCAACAAGGTATCCAGCGCGATCCACCTGCGCTTTGACATTCATGCCTCGTCGTTACCCGACGACGTCAAGGCACGTCTACTGGCTTTGCGCGACCATCGGATTACCGAAGAAGGACTCTTTATTCTTAAGGCGCAACAACATCGCACCCAGGAGATGAACCGCAACGATGCACTGGCCCGCCTACAAGAACTGATTGACTCCGTGGCCCGAGCGCCCAAAGTGCGGCGCGCCAGTAAGCCCAGCTATGGCGCCAAACTGCGTCGCCTCAAGGCGAAGAGCATCCGTTCGGACATCAAGGCGGGTCGGGGCAAAGCGAATGAATAAACCTGCACAGCGTAAAGTTAACGAATCAAGCCGCGCTCGCGCATGGCCTTAATTTGCTCAACACTCAGGCCCAGCTCACTCAGCACAGCGTCAGTGTCTTGACCTAAATCGGGCGCATTTCGCCGATGCGAGCCGGGCGTACGCGAAAGTTTGGGCACCAAGCCCGGCACGGATAAGAGACTGCCATCGCCCAGGGTGATTTGTTCTATCATGCCGCGCGCCAGGTAGTGCGGGTCGCTGGCAATGTCGGCCACGGTGTAGATTTTTCCGCCCGGCACTTTGGCCGCATCAAGGGCCTGGAGCACTTGTTCGACCGTATGTTGCGCGGTCCATGCACCAATCGCTGCATCAAGCTCTTGCACGCGCACTACACGGCCGCGATTGCTGGCCAGGGCGGCATCTTGAGCGAGATCATCGCGACCGATGGCGGTCATTAAGCGCTTAAAGATGCTATCGCCATTGCCCGCTACCAGTACATAACCACCGTCCTGACAAAGATAGGCATTGGTCGGTGCGATGCCCGGCAACGCGCTACCGGCCGCTTCGCGCACGGCGCCGAAGGCGCTGTACTCCGGCAATAAACTCTCCATGCAATTGAACACCGCTTCATACAGAGCAACATCAATCACCTGGCCTCGACCGCTTGTCTGGCGCTCATGTAAAGCCATCAAAATGCCAATCACACCATGGAGGGAGGCCAAGGTATCACCAATGCTCACTCCAACTCGCACCGGTACACGGCCGGGCTCCGCCGTCAAATGACGTAGGCCGCTCATGGCCTCAGCCACGACGCCAAAGCCTGGCTTGTCGCGGTACGGGCCGGTCTGCCCATAGCCGCTGATGCGCAGCATGATGAGCTTCGGGTTTAGGGCGCTGAGCGCCTCTGGCCCCAAACCCCAAGCCTCCATGGCGCCGGGCCGAAAGTTTTCGATTAAAACATCGGACTCCGTGGCCAAACGACGCACGATCTCTTGGGCTTCAGGCGATTTCAAGTCCATCGCCAAGGAACGTTTGTTGCGTGATTGAACCTGCCACCAGACCGATGTTCCGTCTTTGAGCAGACGCCACTGACGCAAGGGGTCGCCGCTTTCAGGCGGTTCAATCTTGATGACCTCAGCGCCGAAGTCGCCTAGAGTTTTAGCGGCAAATGGCCCAGCAATGAGCTGACCAAGTTCGAGGACTTTGAGGCCGGCCAGAGGGCCACCGACAGCAACATGGCGGTGTGGAGTCACGGGCGCGGAGCCCAGGGTAGAGGTGGCGATCACGAGGTTACTCTCTTCAAATCAATCTAACTTAGGCAATTAGGAACGCTTTAAGGCAGTGGGCGAGTTACGGTAAGGAGGAAGGGGTGTTCAAGGCGTTAGATCGACGCCGGACTAGGCGATCCACCCACAGGGAAAGCGCGATCGCCGCCCCCATAAAGGGCACGCCAAACCAACCTAGCCATTGATAGCCCAACGTCCCGGCATGCGCCTCCAACACGGCCGCGCCGATCGGTGTACCTAGAGCCTGACCTAAGTACATGCAGGAGGTATTGAGGGCGATGGACACGGGGGTAAGGCCCGGGGCCATGTTGGCGAGTCGGCCCTGTTGCGTGGAGTTCATGGCAAAGCCACCTAAACCCCATAGTGCCAGCGCCGTGAATAGCCCGGACCAGGAATGTTGCCCCATCGGCCAAAGCGCCATGCCGAGCAGTACCAAGCCGGTGGTGACGATGAGCACTTTCGACGCTCCAAGGCGATCTGAAAACTTTCCTGCGACGAGACTGCCCACAACACCGGTCAGGCCAAACACGGCCAACAAAAGACTCACTTGGCTAGGAGTCGCGCCCACCATGGCGCGAAACGCCGGCACCATAAACCCAAAGGCGACGAACTGGCCTGAAGCTTGTAGGGCCGTGAAGAAAATCGCCAGCATCAAGGGTGCATTGCCGAGTAACTGACGCCACATCTCCAAGCCCGCCACTTGAGTTTTCAAGCCCGCAGGCAACACCCGGTAGATGGCTAGCGCCGACAAGAGACTGCCCACTGCCACCAACATATAGCCGGCCCGCCAGCCTACCTCGGCACCGATATAGGCGCCGAGAGGCATGCCCACCACCGAGGCCACGGCCCAGCCCATGAACACCGCCGCAATCGATGAAGCTCGGCGCTCAGGGGGCATCAATAAAGCAATGGTGGCTGCGGCCTGCGGCGTGAACAAGGCGGACGCGACGCCACACAGTACACGCACAAAAATCATGGCATCTAAGCTACTGACCAGGGCCGCCGCAACATGGGTGAGCGCGTAAAAGAGCATGACCCCGCTCAAGAGCGCACGGCGCTCGAACCGTGCCGTGACCGCGGCCAAGAACGGTGCGGAAAAGCACACCGCCAGAGCAAAGGCCGTGATGAGAGAGGCGGTTTTCGTGATCGGAGCGTTCAGGCCTTCGGCCAGCGCGGGCAACATTCCGGTGACAATCAAGGCCCCCGTAGCAATCACGAAGTTGCCAAAGGCGAGGGTGAGTGTGACCGGGTTCATTGGCGCGAGAGTTGATCCGCCATGAGCAGGGCCGACACCATGCTGCTCGCATCAGCGCAACCCTGGCCCGCGATATCGAAGGCCGTGCCATGGTCTGGACTGGTGCGCACAAACGGTAGGCCCAGGGTGACATTCACCCCTTGCTCGACACCGAGGTATTTGACGGGGATCAGGCCTTGATCGTGATACAGAGCAATCACTGCATCATATTGTTTTAATCCACGCGCGCGCATAAAGATAGTGTCAGGTGCGAATGGTCCTTCTGCATGGATACCGAGACTGCGTGCCTTGGCGATGGCTGGACGAATAATGTCAATCTCTTCGCGCCCAAACAAACCGCCTTCGCCTGCATGGGGATTGAGTCCGGCCACGGCCAAGCTGGGCGCACGCCCGGCACGTTGCTGACCGATACCAAAGCGACGTAGACTGGCATCGGTAATTTTCAAAGTCTCCACAATCGCACTTTCGGTGATCGCGTCTAAGGCTTGGCGCAAGCTCATGTGAATCGTCACCAGCACCGTTCTTAATTCCGGATTGGCCAGCATCATGCGTACCGGTACGCCCCCGGCCAGTTCCGCTAAAAGCTCGGTATGGCCTGGGTAGAGATGCCCGGCGAGGTGCATGGCTTCTTTGTGAATTGGGGCGGTGACGAGCGCCCGGGCTCGGCCTTGCAATACTGCTTGAGTCGCGGCTAGGATGCTGCGAAAAGCGATTTCACCAGACAGCCTGTCCACTTCACCCACTCGAATTTGGGTGGCGAGTGCGCTCGCCGGGAGGGGCACATCTTCAACGAGTTGACTCGTGAAGGCCTGTTGCAAGGCGAGTAGCGCTTGCCGCGAATGCGTGTGCGTTGGATGGGCTTGCGTGGGATGAGCCAGGGTCGCTTGCGCCTGGGACGGGTCGGTCTGTGTGGCATGCCGCTCAAGCTGCTCGAGCAATAACACGCGCGGGCCGTAAATGCGACATTTCGTGATGAACTCAGGTCGCTGTATGAGCGACTTAATCAAGATCTCTGGGCCAATCCCCGCCGGATCTCCAATGCTGATGGCCAAGGGAAGCAAACCAAAAGCAGCCCCTCCCGCGAGGGGCGAGCTTGAGTCGGGCAATGACGAATTGATCGACAATTTATTCTTTGAGCAGTTTGATCAGAAGGTCAGGGCGGTCGGTAATCATGCCGTCCAAGCCCATCGCGCGCAGGCGACGCATCTCATTCGGATCATTGATTGTCCAGGGCACAACCTTCAAGCCTAGGGATTTAGCGTCGCGCAGGTTCTCAGGGGTCAGGTCGCGATAATAGGGCGACCAGACCGAGCCACCGGCCTGCTTGACCATCTTAGGCACGGAGCCTGTGGCCTCCAGGCTCTGGCCCGCCGTCCAGCTCGGACCTGTAAGGTTCACGATGTTATTAAAGCTCGGCGATTGAATGCTCAGATACACGGTGGGAATAGTAGGCGCGAGTGCTTGCACTAGTTTGAGTGTTCGCCAATCAAAGGACTGGATGGTGACCCGACCCTTCAGTTCAAATTGAGTAATCGCCTGGAGAAGTAATCTTACGAAAGTCTCGGGATCGGCGGTTTCATCTGGTCGATCTGGACGAATCTTGGTTTCGATATTAAAGCGCACTTGACGATCTCCACGCGTCTTTACCATGGCAAACAGGTCGATCAGTCTCGGCATCGCGGTGCCATCAAAGGACTCTTGCTCGGGATATTGAGCAGCGTAGCTGGTGCCGGGTTTGAGGCGTCCAACATCATATTGTTGAATTTCGGCGTAGCTCAAAGAGCGCAGGCTGGGACCCATGCTGCTCAGAAACTGGCCACTCGCGTCGCGGCTGAGATTGGGGTTGATACTTGGATCGTGGGCAATCACCAGTTGCTCGTCCGCAGAAACTCCGACGTCAAGCTCCAAAGTGGTGACACCCAGATTTAGCGCTTTAGTGAAAGCAGGCAGGGTGTTTTCCGGGGCTAGCCCTCGGCCCCCGCGGTGTGCCTGAATATCAAAAGGTGTAGCGCAAGCGACAAGCAAGGTCGCGCAAAATACGAGTGCAATCGCTTTATAGAGACTCATCACGAGCTGTACTTGACCTGTATTGGATGAACGAGGCTAGTGTTGTTGCTCCCAGCACTAACTCGCTAGCTTAAGCATCGCCTGGAGCAGAACATTAGCACCAACCGTTAAATGCTCTGGCTTGGCGTCTTCAATTTCGTTATGGGAAATACCTTCTTTGCACGGAATAAAGATCATCGCGGCGGGTGCTACCCGGGCAACATAGACGGCGTCATGCCCGGCACCACTCACAATGTCGAGGGCCGCGGCTCCTTGGGCAAGGGCGGCGTCACGCACGGCCTGAACTAACTGGGGTGCGAAGACCGTCGGCGGGAAATACACCACCGGCTCGATACTGACGGTGACCCGGCCGCCCATTTCTGCCATTCGACAAGCTTGCCGAATGGCCTGATCCATACGATCCAAGCCTTGGTCATCGCTATGGCGGAAGTCAACCGTGAAGATCACCTTGCCAGGAATGACATTGCGCGAGTTGGGAAAGACGTTAACGTAGCCCACCGTCGCGCGCGCATGCGGTTGTTCTTGAAGGGCAATCGCATTGACCTGAGCCATTAAGACAAGGGCGGCCTGCAAGGCGTCGCGGCGCAGTGTCATGGGCGTTGGACCGGCGTGCGCCTCCTGACCGATCACCACCACATCGTACCAGCGCTGACCCAAGGCGCCCGTGACGGCACCGATCGTGACGCCCGAGGCTTCAAGGACTG
>JANLRI010000085.1:0-14432 GCA_031361565.1 Betaproteobacteria bacterium
GCTCCCGCCGCCCCAGCGGCTCCAACACCGGTGCCCAATAAAGGTGATACTGCCTGGATGACCGTGGCGACCTTGCTGGTGCTGATGATGATCGTTCCCGGTCTCGCCTTGTTTTACGGCGGCTTGGTTCGTGCCAAGAACATGCTTTCCGTACTCATGCAGGTGATGATGGTGTCCTGCTTGATCATGGTGCTATGGATGATCTACGGCTATACCCTGAGTTTCGGTGGCGACGGCAAGTTCTTCGGTACCTTCGACAAATTGTTCCTCAAGGGCATTACGCCTGATTCGGTAGCGGCGACTTTCAGCAAGGGTGTCTACATCCCAGAGCTGACTTTCGTAGCCTTCCAAGCAACCTTTGCGGCCATCACTTGTGCCTTGATTATCGGCGCGTTTGCTGAACGCATTAAGTTCTCTGCTGTGCTGTTGTTCTCGGTACTTTGGTTTACCTTCTCCTACATTCCAATCGCTCATATGGTTTGGTATTGGGCTGGCCCTGATGCGATTACCGATGCCAAGACACTTGAGGCTGTGACTGGCAATGCAGGCTGGTTGTGGGCTAAGGGCGCTCTTGACTTTGCAGGCGGTACCGTGGTCCATATCAATGCGGGTGTGGCTGGTTTGGTCGGCGCGATTTTGGTAGGCAAGCGTATCGGCTACGGTCGTGAAGCCATGGCTCCTCACTCACTAGTGATGACCATGATTGGCGCGTCCTTGTTGTGGGTAGGCTGGTTTGGCTTCAACGCGGGCTCTAACTTAGAAGCCAACGGTGTGACGGCAATGGCCTTCATCAATACCTTAGTCGCCACCGCGGCAGCGGTCGTCTCGTGGACGTTTGCTGAGTGGATGAGCAAGGGCAAACCGTCGATGCTTGGCGCTGCTTCTGGTGCCGTGGCTGGTTTGGTCGCAATCACCCCGGCCTGCGGTTTCGTAGGTCCGATGGGCGCCTTGGTGATTGGCCTCTTGGCGGGTGTCGTTTGCCTGTGGGGTGTGAATGGATTGAAGCGCATGCTCGGTGTCGACGATTCCCTTGATGTGTTCGGTGTGCACGGCGTCGGTGGTATCTTGGGCGCCCTACTGACCGGTGTCTTCGCTTCTCCCTCTCTAGGCGGCACGGGCATTTTCGACTACGTCACCAACAAGGTGAGTGCCGATGCATACTCGATCACTAATCAGGTATGGATCCAAGCGCAAGCGGTCGGAACGACCATTGTTTGGTCCGCAGTCGTGTCCTTTATTGCCTATAAGCTCGTTGACATGATCATTGGTCTGCGCGTGGCGGAAGATGAAGAACGTGAAGGCCTGGATATCACTTCGCACGGCGAAAGTGCTTATCACAGTTAATAACTGGACGGCGAATTAACAAAAAGTCAAAACAAAATCTAGTACTTTTTTCTCTTAGTCTCGTCTCCGAACTCACTTGGTGCAGGTGAGCTCTTAGGCCCGGGTTTCACACCCGGGCTTTTTTATGGGGTCTTCCCACGAATTTTTGTGGCCCCGTTTTGGAGAATAGGAAGGTCCTTCGCTACAATCCCCTCATCGAATAGACTAGGCTCCTTGGCCTTCAACCCACCTTACGACGCTGCCCAGCGTAATTCTTGAGCCAGAAATGCGATTTGTATGAGAATCCTCTTCATTGTTGACCCGCTACCGAGCTTCAAGATCTATAAGGACTCCACCTACGCCATGATGGCTGAGGCGAATGGCCGCGGGCATCAGATTTTCGCCTGCGAGGTCGCAGATCTCAAACTCGAAAATGGCAAAGTCTTTGCCCAGGCCAGTGAGCTGCGCTTGCAGGCAAACCCTGATCTCCAAGGTCACGATTGGTATCAAGCGGGAGTCACGCAGGAAACCGCGCTAACTCAGTTTGACGCGGTGATCATGCGCAAAGACCCTCCTGTGGACGTCGAGTTTTTGTATGCCACCCATCTCTTACAGCGCGCGAAAGATGCCGGGGCAAAGATCTACAACGACCCTCGGGCGCTCCGTGATCACAACGAAAAACTTGCCATCACCGAGTTTCCCCAATACACCGCACCGACGCTCGTCAGTCGTGACCCAAAATTGCTGCGCGCCTTTGTTCAAGAACATAAGTTGGCCATTTTTAAGTTGTTGGATGGGATGGGCGGAGCCTCCATTTTTCAGGCCCGACATGATGATGCCAATCTATCCGTGATTATCGAAACAATGAACCAATTTGGCACCCGTTCGGTGATGGCTCAGCGTTACCTGCCGGAGATCGCTCAGGGCGATAAACGCATCCTGCTGATCGGCGGCCAAGTCGTACCGTTCAGTTTGGCGCGGATCCCCAAGCTCGGGGAGTCACGCGGCAACCTTGCGGCCGGCGGCACCGGCCACGCCCAAGCGCTCTCTGCGCGAGATCGCGAGATCGCGGAATACCTCGCTCCGATTTTATGGAAGCGGGGCCTGCTCTTGGTTGGACTCGATGTGATCGGCGATTGCCTGACCGAAATCAATGTGACCTCACCCACCTGCTTCCAAGAAATTACCCAACAAAAGGGCTTTAATGTGGCGGGCATGTTTATGGATGCCGTGGAGAAGGCCCGCTAATGATCGGAATTCTCGTCATTTCGCATGAGCCACTCGGAACTGCTTTAATTAGCTGTACGCGCCATATTTATGGCCGCCTACCGCCACAGCTGGCGGCACTCGATGTGATTCCAGACGAAGACACCGCCGAGGCCGCCGCCGCCGCAGGACAGCTTTATGCGCGTATTAGCGATGGCTCAGGTGTCTTGGTGCTGACCGATATTTATGGCGCCACGCCATCGCGCATCGCTGCCAAATTTGCCGACCCCTACCGTTGTGTGGTCATTGCGGGGGCCAATCTACCCATGCTCCTAAAGGCTATCAATTACCGCAAAGGCCGAGATCTCGAAGAGGTCGCTGACCTAATCATGCCTGCGGCCAAAGAGGCCATCATGCCTATTACAGAGTTCACTTGAAATGCTCCAAGAAGAAATCACGATCGTCAATAAATTGGGCCTTCATGCTCGACCCTCTGCCAAGCTCACTCAGGTGGCCACGCAGTTCAAGAGCGAGGTGTGGTTGACCAAGAAGGGACGACGCATTAATGGCAAGAGCATCATGGGCGTCATGATGCTTGCGGCCGGTAAGGGCACTCCTCTGCTTGTGGAAACAAACGGAGCGGACGAAGCGGATGCCCTGGCAGCGATTCGAAACCTGATTAATTCAGGTTTCGGGGAGGATCTTGGCTAGTGTTTAGTGTGCATGGCACCCCTCTGGGCGGCGGAATCGTCATTGGTCGCGCCCGAAAACTGGCCTCGCGTTTACGTGACGTGCAACGCTATCGCATTGAACCTGAGCAAGTCCAAGAGGAGGTCAAGCGTTTCCTTGCGGCGATTGCGGCCATCAAACAATCCCTACTAAAACTGCTCGCGAGCTTGCCAGCAGATGCTCCGACCGAAGCCCGCCCGCTCATTGAAATTGAGCAAATGCTTCTGGAAGATCCGATGTTGATCGATTCAGCCAAACGGGCGATCGAAAGCCAATATTGGAATGCTGAATGGGCCTTTGCCTCCAATGCACAGTTGCTGGCCGAGCAGTTTGACGACTTTGAAGATGCCTATCTACGGGAACGCAGCCGTGATGTGCGCCAGCTCGCCGAGAAAGTGCTCAAAGCTTTAGCCTCAGCGAATACAGGAACGAAGCGCTCGGTCCGTGAGGGCGCCGAGCCGCTCATCTTTGTGGCCGAAGACATTGCGCCCGCGGATATGCTCTCGCTGAAGAACGCCATTGGCTTTGCACTCGATCTTGGCGGTACAACCTCACACTCGGCGATTCTTGCCCGCTCGATGAACGTGCCAACCGTGGTGGGCCTGCATCACGCCAGCGAGTTGATTCAAGACGAGGATTGGCTGATCCTGGACGGTGATGCAGGTGTCGTTATTGTGGCGCCGGATGAAACTATTCTCCAGCAATATCGACATCGCCAGGCCGCCAGTGATTTGGAGCGCGAGAAGCTCAAGCGTCTGACTCATGTGCCCGCCATTACTCTGGATGGCTTGCCGATCACGCTGCTCGCAAATATTGAACTTCCTGAAGAAGCTGAACCTGCCCGAGCTGCGGGCGCCCAGGGTATTGGCCTATTTCGTTCCGAGTTCTTGTTTATGAATCGTAGTGAGCTGCCCAATGAAGAGGAGCAGTTCGAGGCGTATCGAAAAGCCGTGGTCGCGATGAAAGGACATCATGTCACGATTCGAACTCTGGATATTGGCGCGGACAAAGCATTGGACTCCCTCGCCCCGGTGGTTGCCCCCAATCCTGCGCTGGGCCTGAGAGCCATTCGATATAGTTTGGCCGAGCCTGAAATTTTTCTGGTCCAACTGCGCGCTCTTTTGCGAGCCTCGGCGTTCGGATCCTTGCAAATTCTGATCCCAATGATTTCTCACGTCCACGAATTGACGGAAACATTTCGCTACTTGGATCTGGCGAAGTCCCAGCTCCAGGAGCGAGGCATCGCCTTCGATGACAAGATCAAGGTCGGCGGGATGATCGAAATACCGGCGGCTGCGCTGGTGATTGATGTCTTCATGAAGCGACTGGATTTTGTGTCGATTGGCACCAATGATTTAATTCAATACACCCTGGCCATTGATCGTACCGATCAAGAGGTGGCCTCTTTGTACGACCCGATTCACCCGGCCGTTCTTCGACTGATTGCCATGACCATCCAAGCGGGTAGGCGTGCCGGTAAACCGGTCGCCGTTTGCGGGGAAATGGCTGGTGATCCTGAGCTAACGAGACTATTGATCGGCATGGGCCTCACTGAATTCTCGATGCATCCGGCGAGCTTGTTACGCGTCAAGCAAGAGGTGTTATTGGCGGACGCCGGTAAGCTCTTGCTGCCGGTGAAAAAACTTCTGTTGGCTGACGATCCAGAAAGAGTGCGCGTTCAGTTTGAGCGCATCGCTCGCGTGGACGGCAACTTGCTATGAGCAACTCAGCGCCGGGATCGATTGGCATCGTTCAAGCGCAGAGTATGCATTTTGAGACGCCAATGGCCATGAGTAATGGCCAGAACTTTGGGCCCTATGACTTAGCGTTCGAGACCTATGGCAAGCTCAATGAAGCCAAAAGCAATGCTGTCCTAATCTGCCATGCACTCAATGCCTCGCATCATGTGGCTGGCGTCTACCAGGACGATCCAAAGAATCTGGGTTGGTGGGACAACATGGTCGGCCCCGGTAAGCCGGTGGACACCGACCGGTTTTTCGTCATCGGCGTCAATAATCTCGGGAGTTGTTTTGGCTCCACTGGTCCGCACTCCTTGTCACCCAAAACGGGTAAGCCTTATGGGCCGGATTTCCCGGTGGTCACCGTAGAGGATTGGGTCAACGCCCAGGCCCGCCTTGCGGATGGCTTAGGCATTGACTGTTTTGCCGCCGTGATGGGGGGCAGTCTCGGCGGTATGCAGGCGCTGGCCTGGAGCTACCTATACCCCGACCGCATTGCCCATAGCGTGGTGATTGCCTCTGCGCCGAAACTATCTGCGCAGAATATTGCATTCAACGAAGTGGCGCGCCGAGCGATCACCACCGATCCGCAGTTTCATGGGGGTCGCTTTTATGATCACGGTGTGGTCCCTTCGCGCGGACTCGAAGTGGCCCGCATGATTGGTCATATTACTTATCTCTCCGACGATGTGATGGCCGAGCGCTTTGGTCGCTCCTTAAAAAACGCTGACTATAGTTTTTCACTTACGGGAGTCGATTTTGAGATCGAATCCTACCTGCGCTATCAAGGCGAAAAGTTTGCCGGTTACTTCGACGCCAATACCTATCTGTTGATCACGCGCGCCCTGGACTATTATGATCCGGCTCGTCAACATGGTCATCATTTAGCGCGCGCACTCGAAAAAGCCAAGGCAGATTTTTTGCTTGTGTCGTTCACCACCGATTGGCGCTTTGCGCCGGAGCGATCACGCGAGATTGTGCAAGCGCTGTTGGCCAACCGCAGACAGGTGACTTATGCTGAGATTGATGCGCCCCACGGGCATGATGCTTTTCTCTTGGAAAACCCGCAATATCTAAAAGTGGTGGGTAGCTATTTTGATCGCATCTTTGATCGCTTGCCTGGCTCCGGTGTCCGCGGAGAGCCAAAATGAGGGTCAGCATCGCGCCAAATTTATCGTCGACATCAGAGTTGCGGCGTGATCTCGCCCTGATTGCGAGTTGGGTCCCTCAGGGCTCGCGCGTGCTCGATCTTGGATGTGGGGACGGCGACCTCTTGGCCTACCTGAAAGCGCACAAGGCTTGCGAAGGCTATGGCGTAGAAATTGATGACGCTCAATTGCTGGCCTGTATGAAGCGCGGTGTGTCCGTCATTCAGCGCAACATTGAAGACGGCTTAGAATTGTTCGGTCAGAAGCAGTTCGATGTGGTCGTCCTGTCTATGGCTATTCAAGCCACTAAGCGTACAGAAAATGTGTTGCGAGAAATCTGCGAGGTGGGGCGCGAGGCGATCGTGTCCTTCCCCAATTTTGGACATTGGAGTCATGCCTGGTCGATCCTGCGGGGCCGCATGCCGGTATCTCGCGAAATGCCCTACCAATGGTATGACACACCGAACCTGCATCTGTCGACGCCACGGGATTTTGAAATTCTCGCGAACCGCTTAGGCTTGGTCATCGTTCAAAAAGCCTTGCTCAAGGAGGGCAGAGAAATTCGTGGGTTAGCGGGGATGCGTGCGACCCAAGCGATTTATCGATTGCGTCTGCGCTAAGTTCGAGCAAAATACGGTTATGGATTCTCCGCATCAATCGTTTCTTAGCCAAACCCAAATCGAGATCAATCATCTGCGCGCCAGTGTATTGCGGCGCACGGTGTGGCTTCTCGGGTTTTCAGGACTCGTGCCGTTTATAGGCTTGGCCATCGCCTTCCTCGTCATGGAGCCCGGTGCGCGGCCGATGTTAGCCCAAGCCATGATGCTCTACGCCGTGTGCATTATCAGTTTTCTGGGCGGTATCCACTGGGGCATTGCCTTGGTGTTTCACGAGCTACCGGTGGTTTATGTGGTCACGTCTTTGGTGTGGAGCGTTTTACCCGCGTTGATGGCTTGGCCCCTAAGTCTGATGCCTCTGTCCCAAGCCCTACCCTGGGCAGCGGTGGCGTTAATGTTTATTCTTGCGGTGGATTTGCGGCTAAATAAGCATTACCCCATCCCTCTTTGGTTTTCCTCCCTACGCTCAATTCTGAGCGTGGTAGCCTGTGTATGCCTACTTTTTGCCTGGGCCTTACTTGCCCCTTAGGTGAATTCTTAGCATGCCTCAAGCGCCCCTCGTGTTCGACCATCTGACCTTAAATGCCCGCGACGAGCTTGACCCTTGCTGTGCGGCTCTCGAAGCCATGGGGTTTGTGCTCACGCCACCAAGCTATTCGAACATCGGCGCGGTGAATCAATGCGTTGTGCTGGACGGCGCCTATTTGGAGGTTATTGCGATCAACCCAAAGGCGGTGCCGCCGCGTCGGGAATTGATGCAACAGCCCTTAGGCCTCAATGCCATTGTTTTTCGGGCGGAGAATGCCGATGCCTGTTATGCCGATCTTATTGAACGTGGATTTCCCGCCTTACCGGTTCAACCGTTTTCTCGCGTCGCCAGGAGTAGCTTGGGCGAGGCGCGCGAAGTGAGCTTTCGGGTGGTGCGCTTTGAGCCCACATGGGCAGCCGAAGCCTTTCCTTTCGGCCGCGTCTACTTTTGCGAACATCTGAACGCGGAAGTGGTTTTTGATCCAGGTTTTGTGCGTCACGAGAACGGCTGTCGAGTGTTTTCAGCATTGACCATCGAGGTGAAGAACCTTGCTAAGCTCGCGCGGACGATGAGCCCGCTCTTCGGCTCGGCCTGGTCAGATGATCATTCGCAAGCGATGCTTCAAACGCAAGCCTTAAACATCCGCTTTGTGCAGTCTTCAGTTGATCATATCGCTACATGTTCGTTCGCTGGCCGAGCGAGCGTTTCGGAGGTTTCCGACATTTCTAGCCCGACCCTGTCGACCGTACTCAATCCTCGTACCCCTCTAGTTTTTGAAAGCCCTTATGGCCGATTCTCACTCCAAAACTAAGTCCGCGATCTCACAGGGAATAGCTGCGAACACAGATGCAAGCCCCGCAATTACTGGTGCCGAAGCCTTGGTCAAAATGCTCGAAGCCTTTCAGGTGCGCCATGTGTTCGGCTTGTGTGGCGACACCAGTTTGCCGATGTACGACGCCTTCGCAAGGCTCCAGCCAAACATCACCCATGTGCTCACTCGTGATGAGCGGTCGGCAGCCTATATGGCCGATGCCTATGCACGGGTGAGTGGTACGGTCGGTGTGTGCGAAGGCCCCTCAGGGGGTGGCGCAACCTATCTTTTGCCCGGTGTGGTGGAGGCCAACGAATCCAGCGTGCCGGTGCTCGCCATTACATCCGATATCTCGACCACCTCGCGTGGCCGATACACGCTCACCGAGTTGGATCAAGAGAGCTTATACCGCCCTCTAACGAAATGGAATAGCACCATCTCGCAAGCGGCCGACGTGCCGCGCCTGCTTCGTAAAGCCTTCACTGAAATGACGACAGGTCGGCCTGGTGCGGTACACCTTTGTCTGCCATTTGATGTGCAAAAGGCGACCTTGCCTGCGCAGGAAGTCTGGGCTGATGCCAGCCTCAACGCCTATCCATCATATGCCACTCAGGCCAGCGCTGCGTCCTTGCAAAAGTTGGCCGATGCGCTGATGAGTGCGCGTAACCCAGTGATTGTATGTGGTGGCGGCGTGATTATCTCAGGTGGGCAAAGCGCACTTAAAGCCGTAGCGCAAGCTTGCGGTGCTTTGATTGCGAGCTCGATCAGTGGACTGGGCACCATTAGCCCGAGCGATCCCTTGGCCGTCGGCGTCGTCGGCACCAACGGTGGTAGCCCCGAAACCCGAAAAATAATACAAGATGCCGACCTGATATTTTTTGTGGGTTGCCGGGCCGGTTCGGTCACCACCGAAAGGCGACGCGCACCGCTTCCTACCCAGCGCATTCTTCACCTTGACGTTGATCCGGCGGTGATTGCCGCCAACTACGAAAGCGAAGCTGCGGCCGTGGGCGATGCTCGCCTGTCGTTGGAGGCCTTGATCGTTCTGCTCGAACAGGCCAGCTCGGCTGCATGCGACCTTGATGGCCTGAGTTTTAAATCGTTTCGACAAAAACAGTTACGCCTGCGTATGGCCGAGTGGGCCCAGTTGAAACTCCAAAAACACGCTCGCTTCATGGGCTTGGCACACGAAGAGTCCAAGCCCATCAATCCTGAGCGTCTGGTGTATGCGCTGAAGCAAACGCTTCCGAAGGACTGCATTGTGGTCGCCGACCCCGGCACTCCTTGCCCGTACTTGTCGGCTTACCTGGATTTGGAGGGTCCGCTCGGGTCTGGCCCAAACACAGGTCATGCACCTCACGCAAGTGTTCCGCGGCGTCGCTTCATTACGAACCGTGCACATGGCGCCTTGGGGTACGCCATGTCGGCTGCCGTCGGCGCGTGGTTTGCCAGCCCTCAATCAAAAGTCGTTGCCGTGATGGGCGACGGCAGTTTCGGATTTACCTGTGGCGAGCTTGAAACCATCGTTCGATATCACGTACCCATGACGATGATTGTGGTTTCAAACGCCGTCTTTGGTTGGATCAAGGCGGGTCAGAAAAGTGGCTTCGGCGAACGCTATTTCTCGGTGGACTTCTCGCGCACAGATCATGCCAAAGTGGCCGAGGCGTTTGGCGTGAAGAGTTGGAAAGTGGAAGATCCCAGGCAATTAGTAGATGTTTTCCGCGAGGCGCTAGCCTACCCTGGCCCTACCTTGATCGACGTCATTTGCCAGCCTTTGCAGGATGCCGAGGCACCCGTAAGTGAGTGGATCGCTTAGTGCCGATGTTGAATATTGCAAAGTTATGTAGTCAAGCAAAAAGGGGTTTCACATGAAAAAGCTTCTCACTATTTTAGGGCTCTGTGTTGTAGGCCTTTTGGCTTATTTGAGTTTATGGCCAGTGCCGATTGAGCCGGGAGTGTGGGCCGCACCGACAGCCCTTGGCTACGTCGGCGAGTTTGCCGTAAATGATCGCCTCGCCAAGCTTAAAATGATCTCGCTGGGTAGCGAAGAAGGCCCCGAGCACATCGTTGTTGGCAAGGACGGCAAGCTCTACACCACGGTCGCCAGTGGAAGCATTTTGAGAATGAATCTCGATGGCAGTGCTCAGGAGGTGTATACCAAAACCGAGGGCCGAGTGCTGGGCTTTGATTTCGACGCCAGCGGCAACCTCATTGCCGCCGACGCCTATCTTGGCTTGCTGTCCATCAGCCCGGATCGCAAAATTATCGTACTCAGTAACCAAGTGAATGGCGACCCCATTCGCTACGCCGACGCGGTGGTGGTGGCCAAGAACGGGAAAATGTATTTCAGTGACGCCTCAACCCGCTTTGGTGCCAAGCAATGGGGTGGCGCCTTTGAGGCTAGCGTGTTGGATATTCTCGAACAATCCAGCTCGGGGCGCGTGTTGGAGTACGACCCTCAAACCAAACTCACGCGCATTCTCGCCAAGGGCATGGCCTTCGCCAATGGCGTGGCCCTAAGTGCCGACGAGCAGACTTTGTTTGTGGCTGAAACCGGAAAGTATCGCGTTTGGAGAATCGCGGTGGATGCCAAGGATATTGACATCGCCAGCAATAACCCGCAGGCCGTCAAGCTGTTCGATAACTTGCCCGGCTACCCCGATAATCTAATGCGCGGCCTGAACGGCAAAATTTGGATGGGCCTAGTGAAACCACGCAACCCCACCGTAGACGATCTCGCCAGCAAGCCCTTCATGCGCAAATTAACCCTGCGCCTGCCCCGCAGCCTATGGCCTGTGCCCAAAGCCTACGGCCATGTGGTGGCCTTCACCGAAGACGGAAAAGTGGTCGCCGATCTTCAAGACCCCAGCGGAGCCTACCCAGAAGCCACGGGAGTGACCAAAACCGCTGAGCGACTGTATGTGCATAGCTTGCATGCAAAGGGCTTGGGTTGGCGTGGGCCTTGAGGTTAGCAGCACACCTATTCCGATGTCTTGGCGATCGCCGTCGATTTTGATAGCACGCCGGACGATTTCGATGGCTATCGATAAATTTCTTGCATTTGCGTTCAAAATGATTACTATGATCGAAATAATCATTTTAAAGTATGCTCATGAAAACCGTTACCGCCCGTGAAGCCAAGACTCATTTTGGCGAGCTGCTCGACACGATGCAGCGTGAACCTGTGATGGTCACCAAGAATAATCGACCCGTCGGCATCATGATTTCCATTAAAGATGCGGCGGATACCCTTATCCCTGAACTCTTCATGGAAAAAGAGGAGGGGTATGACGAATGGTTTACCTCAAAGGTTGCGGCACGTCTCGCCCAGCGAAGAGAGGGCACCAGCACATTGAAAGATCATGATGTGGCCATGGATAGCCTTTGGGCGAGAGTTATTGCGCGTACCAAACCCCCCGTGAGCGCTTAATTTACCTACTATGTTTTTTGTCAGTTGGACTGACGGGGCAGAACGAGACCTCGAAGACATCGTGTCATATCTCGCACAAGAAGTGAGCCTTGCACTGGCGAAGGAAATTTACGCAAGAATTCGTAAGCAAGTCAGCGCACTCTCCCAGTTTGCAGAGCGAACCCGATCGGGACGTGTCGAGGGAACGCGAGAGCTTGTTATCACTAAGCTTCCCTATGTGGTGATTGTGGAGGTGGTTGATGAGCATGTCTTTGTTCTTGCTGTGGTTCATACCGCGAGAAAATATCCCTAGCGATCCATCAAGGCGGATGGCATTGAGCACTTATTCACCCACAATCACGCCATCCTTATGTTACGACCAGTGTTACCGGCGTGGCTGATAACGGCAAATCACGATACCGCAGTCGTAGGGCTGCATCGATATAAGGTTGTAGCCTTGTCCATGAGTAACGTCAGCAAAGATGCGCTCTCCTTCGCCGACCGTGGCCGGGTTGACGTAGAGCTGAACCTCATCGGCCAAGCCCTCGGTAAGCAGTGCTGAGCCGAAACCCACGCCACCAAAACAGATAATGTCTCCACCGCGCTGCTGCATCAACGTGGCAATCGCCTCGTACATTGGTCGAGGCATGACCGCGGTCTTCGGCCAATGGTTGGCCACCGTCTTGTCACTGATCACGATCTTTTCGGCCTCAACGATGCACTGCGCAAACGCATATCGATTATCGGTTTCCGCTAAATCCGCAATGCGGGACCAGTGGTCGAGATAGCCTTGCTCAAGCATTTTGCGGCTGAGAAGAATCGTATCGACCGCTGTGAGGGTTTTATTGAACTCGGCTTGTAGCTCGGTATCCCAGGTCCACTCGGGTCCCCAATTCCAGAGTTGCCAGGGCATGTTTGGATTGGTGGAAGAGACGCAACCGTCGGTGGATATCTGCATTTGAAGGATGAGCTTTCTCATCTTGCGCGTTCCTTACACGCAGAGGGTCGCGGGCGCTAAATTATGAGCAAAATACCAATAAATCCAGCCCTATTTACCCCCCTGAGCCTTAGCCACCTCAGCCGCCAGCTCAGCACCCGTCTTGTAATGCGCCACTCTCGCAAGGGTAGTGCGTTTGCTACGTTGTATAAAGGCATTCGCACCACTGACTTCCTCGCTCCAATACTTTTGGGCTAGGGCAACGTTTTTGGGGATGTCTAGGAAGAAAGCATCGCGTGAGCCTTTGCCGCCAAAGATATATAGCTTGCCGTCGATCATGCGCCAGCTATCGGCGTCGCCTCCCCAGGGAATGCCATACACAATGCCATTGGCGCAGTAGCCGCCAAACTGGGGAATGTATTTCTCGGGTTCTTTGTCAAACAGGGCTTTGTTCTCGGCTTTGGAGAAGCGGAAGGTCACCCCTTTGTACAAGGTTTTGATGCTTGGCGAACCTAGCTTGTGCGTGTTCTCGGTGAAGTAGCTGACCACATCATGGCCGAACAGCATTAAATGCGTATCCTCGCCGTCTTTAATCGCATTGACCGGTGAGAGGCCCTGGCCGGGGCTTTGCGTGACAAAGGGTGCGCAGGCACCGAGGCTGAGTGCCAGGGCCAGAAAAATAATTTTCTTAAACATAATCGCGATACCTTTTATAGCCAAATGATTTAGTGATTCTTCAGAATGCTTGCTTACACTCGGGTACCTACATATTGCGGCGGTACTGCCCACCCACTTCAAACAAGGCATCGGTAATTTGCCCGAGTGAACATACCCGCACAGCATCCATCAGAACCGCAAACACGTTGCCATTGTCGATGACTGTTTGCTTCAAGTGGGCCAGCATAGCGGCGCTGCTTGAAGCATTGGTTTTTTGAAACTCGGCCAGGCGCTTGAGCTGGCTTTGCTTTTCCTCGTCGGTGGAGCGGGCCAGCTCCAAGGTCTCGGGGGTTTGATCGCCCTTAGGGTTGCGGAAGGTATTGACGCCAATGATGGGGTGCTCACCGGTGTGCTTGAGCATTTCATAGTGCATGGATTCATCTTGAATCTTGCCGCGCTGGTAACCGGTTTCCATGGCACCCAGGACACCGCCTCGCTCAGCGATGCGCTCGAACTCTTTGAGCACGGCCTCTTCCACCAAATCGGTGAGCTCATCAATGATGAAGGCCCCCTGATTCGGATTCTCATTCATTGCCAAGCCCCACTCGCGGTTAATGATGAGCTGAATCGCCATGGCACGGCGCACGCTTTCCTCGGTCGGTGTGGTGATGGCTTCGTCATAGGCATTGGTATGCAGGCTATTGGCATTGTCATATGTGGCAATAAGCGCTTGCAAGGTGGTTCGAATGTCGTTGAAGTCAATCTCTTGAGCGTGCAGGCTGCGGCCACTGGTTTGACAATGATATTTGAGCTTTTGGCTGCGATCATTAGCGCCATACTTTTCTTTCATGGCAACGGCCCAGATGCGGCGCGCGACGCGGCCGAGCACGGTGTACTCGGGGTCCATGCCGTTACTGAAGAAGAAGCTCAAGTTCACCGCAAAGTCGTCGATGCTCATGCCGCGCGCAAGATAGGCTTCCACAAAGGTAAAGCCATTCGAGAGTGTGAAAGCGAGCTGTGAAAGCGGGTTGGCCCCAGCCTCTGCGATGTGATAGCCACTGATACTCACCGAGTAAAAGTTTCGTACATCGTTTTGAATAAAGTACTCGGCAATATCGCCCATGACTTTGAGCGAGAACTCGGTGGAGAAGATACAGGTGTTTTGGCCTTGGTCCTCTTTTAGAATGTCGGCTTGTACCGTGCCGCGTACCGTTGAAAGCGTACGTGCCTTGATGGCCGCATGCTCTTGCTCGTTGGCGTTGCGACCTTCCTTGGCATTGAAGGCGGCGAGCTGCTGATCCACCGCCGTGTTCATGAACATGGC
>JANLRI010000094.1:0-2920 GCA_031361565.1 Betaproteobacteria bacterium
TCCTCAACTTGTAAGCTCGCACGGAAAGTTCGATGTCCGAAGGCTTTAATTCGCACAGGTAGAATACGAGCGATGGATTTGAGCCTTCCCCAACTAATTGCGGTCTATGCCTTGCCGCTGATCCTTGGTATTACTTTGCATGAGGCCGCTCACGCTTGGGCCGCAAGCCTGCTTGGCGATCAAACTGCGCGAATGCTGGGTCGGGTCACGATGAATCCTTTAAAGCATATCGACCCGATGGGTACGATTCTCGTGCCTGGCTTAATGCTAATGGCCGCCAAAATGGCCGGAAGTGCCGGCGGGTTTTTCGGATGGGCAAAGCCGGTGCCGGTGATTTGGTCCAACCTGCGCTCTCCTTGGCGCGACATGGGACTGGTGGCGGTGGCCGGGCCGCTAGCCAACATTTTGATGGCCTTGGGCTGGGCAATGCTACTCAAGGGACTCCTCTTGTACGATGTTGAAGAAGAGTTTTTGCGACGCATGATGCTGGCCGGTATTTCCGTCAATCTCGTCTTGGCTGCGCTCAATCTCTTGCGGATTTTGCCGCTCGATGGCGGACCTATTTTGGTTTCGTTATTGCCTCGCAAGGCAGCCCAGGCCCTGTCGTCGCTTGAGCCCTACGGTATGGTGATCCTTCTTGCACTTGTGTTTAGCGGCATATTGTCGAGCTTGATTGGCCCGCTCGTAGGCTTGGGCGTTGAACTAATTTCTAACCTTTTCAATTTTTGACGCGCTTTTTTTATGCTTCAATTTTGCTAGGTTCCCCCGTCTTTTTCTTGGTTTCAAAGTTGTCTACCTATGTTTCCTGAACGTGTTGTTTCTGGCATGCGCCCTACGGGTGCTCTTCATCTTGGTCATTACCATGGTGCGCTCAAAAACTGGGTCAAGTTGCAGGCCGAATACCCTTGTTTTTTCTTCGTCGCTGATTTCCATGCGCTCACTACCCATTACGATTCACCGGATGTCATTGGTCAGAGTGTTTGGGAGATGGTGATTGATTGGCTGGCGGCGGGCATTGATCCGCAGCAGTCCACGCTTTTTATTCAGTCTCGAATTCCGGAACATGCGGAGTTGCATTTACTGCTCTCGATGTCTACGCCTCTGGGATGGTTGGAACGTGTCCCGACCTACAAGGATCAGCAAGAAAAACTCAGTGACCGCGATCTCTCGACCTATGGTTTCTTGGGCTACCCTTTGTTGCAAGCCGCCGATATTTTGCTATATCGCGCTGCCTTTGTGCCCGTGGGTGAAGACCAGGTCCCGCATATCGAACTCACTCGGGAGGTGTCACGTCGCTTTAATCATTTGTTCGGCAAAGAGCCGGGCTTCGAAGACAAGGCGCGGCAATCGATCAAGATTCTGGGCAGTAAGCGAGCCAAACTGTATTCCGAGTTAAGGGCCCGTTTTCAGGAGAAAGGCGATACTGAAGCGCTCGAGCAAGGCCGCGAGCTTTTGGACGATTCTCAAAGCCTCAGCATGGGTGATCGTGAACGCCTCTATGGTTATCTTGAGGGCTCACGAAAACTCATTTTGTCCGAACCGCAAGCCTTGCTCACTGAAGCCTCTCGCATGCCCGGCATCGACGGGCAAAAGATGTCCAAGAGTTACAACAACTCGATTGGGATACGCGAGGATCCAGATTCGGTCAGAAAGAAAATCCGCACCATGCCGACCGATCCTGCGCGGGTGCGCCGCACCGATCCGGGCGATCCGAAGAACTGTCCGGTCTGGCAATTGCACTTGGTGTATTCCGATGCAAGCACCCAGGAATGGGCTGAAAGAGGCTGCAAAAGCGCAGGCATTGGTTGCTTGGAGTGTAAGCAGCCGGTGATCGATAAAGTCCTGCAGGAGCAGGACCAGTTTCGTGAGCGCGCACAGCCCTATCTGGACGACCCTCAGTTGGTCAGGAACATCATGGCCGATGGCTGTGATCGTGCTCGCAAGTTAGCCCAGGAAACGATGCGCGATGTACGCGAAGTGATGGGTCTTTCGTACGATTGACGAACACCCTCGTTAAGCCGCGAGATGCATCTGGCGCAAAGCCGGCAGGTTGTCTAGCAATTCGCTCAGGTCAGCGAACGGGATGGGCTCTGAAATAATTGAGCCTTGCATTCTGTCGATTTCGAGCGAACGTAAGCCTTTTACTTCGGCCTGTGTTTCTACACCTTCCGCGATCACCGACATGCCGAGCTTGCTGGCCAGGGTAAAAATCGCCTGCACGATGGCCGCATTGCCGCGGTCCGCAGGCAAATCCTTAATGAAGTTGCGATCGATTTTGAGGCCATCGATGGGAAGATTCTTTAGGTAGGACAGAGAGGCATAGCCGGTACCAAAGTTGTCAATCATCACCTTGATGCCGAGACGGCGCAGCTCGGAAATGAGGATGACCGTCTTTTCAGGATGCTCAATGAAGGAGCTTTCGGTGAGCTCAAGTTGCAGAAGATTGGGTGGGAAAGACTTAGCCGCCAGCATTTGATTGACACCCGCCAGGAAGCCTTCTTCCGCCAATTGCTTCACTGAAACATTGACCGTCACGGGCACGTCAGGGAAGCGCTCAAGGCCAATCGTGATGCGATCTTCAATCGCGCGCTTGATCGACCACATGCCCACTTCGCGAATCATCTTGGTCTGCTCGGCCATGGGTAAAAACTTGTCGGGCAGGAGCATGCCCTTGGTGGGATGACGCCAGCGCATCAAGGCCTCATAGTTGACGATGCGCCTTTGGGCCACATCAAGCACCGGTTGGTACCAAAGATCAATTTCGCCGCGCTGTAGGGCCAGAGGAAGCTCGGCTGCGAGTTGTAGTTGTTCAGTACGCTCATCGGACATGGTGCCGGCGAAGAAGCGTACGTCGTTACGTCCCTCTGACTTCACTTGGTACATGGCGGCATCCGCGGCCTTGATCAGCAGGTCGGCTTGA
>JANLRI010000122.1:0-14393 GCA_031361565.1 Betaproteobacteria bacterium
CGGCTGCAAAACCGGCCTGCCTATGGCCTGCGCCGCCGTGATATAGGCTTCCTCCGAGATTGAGGCCAGGGATGCCGTTGTAGTTCAGGGCGGCATAAGCTGCGAGGCTTGCCGCCTTTGCCAATTGTCCCTCTTGATGAATCGAGCCAAGGGGCGAAGCTTTGCCGTCTGAGCTGTTGGCATCCCATTTACCTAGATCGAAACTGGTGACGAGGCCCGCGTCCCAGCGTAGGCCATTGTCCAGTGTGCCGCGAAGACCAACACCTAACTCTCGCCAAGTGCTGGGGATGATGGCCGTCTCGATCAGATTGCGGGTCACCCCAAAATATTTAGTGGGCTCATGCACTTCGTTGAGATAACCCACAGGCATAAGGAAGAGTCCGATTTTGGCGCTGAGGCGATCATTGATGTCATGTTCAATATAAAGCTGCTCAAAGGCCACCTCACCTTGATCGCCCGCTGACACCACGGCATTTTCCACCTCTAATTCCGCGACCATACGAGTGCGTTCGTTAAAGCGGTAGCCAAATCCTAAGACACCGCGCCTCGCGGTTGCAATTGCGCCCGAAGCATTGCCTCGGGGTCGAACAAAATTCAATTCCCCGTAACCAAATAGGCTCATGGGACTCGTTCCAGCCGAGGCACGTTGCACCGGTGCAGATGCCAACCTTGGTGCTGCGGCGGGTGCTGTGGCTAAAGCAGGGGCTAAGGATGGGATTAAGGATGGGATTAAGGATGGGGCGCTGATCGCGCCCGGAACACTCTCCCTGGGCATGCTTTGAGTGAGCGCTGGCGCTTGATCGGTCGCTTTACTCTTTTTGAGAATTTCGAGCTCCGCGCGTACTTGCAAAAGATCCTCGCGCAATACTTTGAGTTGGGCGGCAAGCTCCTCTGCACTTTGAGCCTGGGCTGGACTAATGAAAGCGAGCAGCAAGGAGCCCAGCAGCTTGCTGCGAGTGAATACAGGTTTGTTTTTAAGTTTCATGGGTCTAGCGTTCGACATTCGGGTGCGATCAAAGGTAAATTGCGGTGGTCATTCAAGTGTCATTAACGCGGTGCCGTGTAGCCATCGTTGAGCGTTTTGAGGAAGGCTACGAGATCTTCAATCTCGCCCTCATTTAAGGCTGCGGCTTGGCCTCTGGCTCGGTTGTACGGGCCTTCGGTCACATTGACATTGACTCTGGCAGCAGTCGGGAGGTCATTAAAGACGACGGGTTCACCGCTGGCGTCGAGCGGGTACCAACGTTCGGGTTCGGTATCGCGCTTGACATAAAAATTCACGACTTCTTCGAGGGAGCCGAATTGACCGTTATGAAAAAAACGTTTGCGTAGCGCCACGTTGCGCAGGCTCGGTACCTTAAATGCGCCACATAGATCGGCTCGATCCTTTAAATTGCTACGTGCTGGCCCACATAGACCTTCGTCGAAAAAGCTGGGATCGAGATTAGCCGCAATGTTGAGGTTACGGGGTACACCGAGGCTATCGAAGCTAAAGTCGGTAAAGAGAGCACCAGGGGCATTACTTGGTTTTGTACTAGGGTGGCAGGCAGCGCAGTTGCCCTTGTCACTGCGATTGAACCAGGCAAGTCCATTGAGTTCCTGCGCGCTCAACGCGACTGTACCCGCCGTGAAAGCGTCGAACTTGCTACTGAACGGGGCGAAGTCTGGATCTTCTTTTTGATAACGCTCTAAAGCAAAGGCAATGCGATCAAACGCAGTATTGGCGTCGTCGAAAATCGTCGCACCGAACACTTCCTTGAATTTCTTGGCGTAAGGTGCATTGACCAGTTTGGCGATCACCTCCGCAGCGTCTTGATTGGCCATCTCGTTGGCACTCAGAAACGGGCGGTGTGCTTGATCGGCGAGTGAGTTGGCGCGTCCGTCCCAGTTGAAGCCGCCCGTGGGCGTGCCGTCCGCCGCGAAGCCAAACGCCTGGTTGTAACGGAGGTAGCGTATTGAAGGCGGTGTTCTTGTGCCCGGCTGGTCCATGGCTTTGCCACCCAAAGCTACGGCGCTTGCGAACGGTGATGCGTGCCCATTTGCCGGCACATGGCACGTTTCGCAGGACATTTGGCCCGAGGCGGACAGGGTCGCGTCCTTAAAGATTTTTTCGCCGAGCTGAGCAGCCTCAGACATGGCGTCGGTTGAGGTGGACGGGGCGTTGCCTCCAGCGCTGCCGCAACCGGTTAAAGCGAGCACACAAAGAAGCGCTGCGCTCCAAGCCGACGAGCCAACATCGGGTCTAAAAGGCCAAATAGATTGAGTTAAAGAGTCAGGATGCATATGCAAATGATAATGATTCGCATTAGCAATGTCAAATTAAGGGGAGATTGTATGGGCCTTGAATCCCCCTTAGCTCAAGCTAATTTGGTGGGCTGATCCTCTTCAAAACGACCCAGGGACAGGCTTTTAAAAGAGCTTTTTTCAATTGATGGCCTAGATATTCAGGGTCTGATTTATTGTGGTGCAAGAAGGTAACGGAGCCGAGCGACTGGAAGCCGATGCCTACAGTAGGTGCGGGCGTAAAGGAAATAACGTGTAGGTCATCCGTGCTTTTTTAAAGAAGACTCGACGCACGAGTAAGGTAGATATTGATTTTGCGAAAATTCGTTTTAAGCAATTGAGTCCAATAAAGACCATAAAATTCCCTGAAAGCTCCTAACCACGGGGCCTGCCGGTAGACCCGCGCACAAGTAACTCAAATGACAACAAAGACTGATGAGCTATCGGCTCGCCACCCAGCGCAGCCAATACCTGCGCCGCAGCGATTTGTCCCAACTCTTGAGTGGGAAGGCCAATAGTCGTTAGGCCAGGGTTAATTTGTTCTCCTAGCTCATGGTTATCAATGCCGCAGATCGACAGGTCGCGAGGAATCACCAAGCCTTGGCGCTGTGCTTCAAGAATTGCGCCAGCGGCGAGTAAGTCGTTGCCGCAAAGAATCGCGGTGGGCGGGTTTTTGACCTTAAGCAATTCGATGAGGCCGAGTCTACCGCCACTCATCTTGAGGGCTTGAACACTTAGGCGACTCTTCAGGAGCGGGCAACCCGCCGCCGTCAACTCGTGGCGTAGTCCTTCAATGCGCGCCCGAGCACGATCATTGTGCTCAGTATGGCCGGAGATCATGCCAATGCGACGATGTCCAAGCCCTAGCAAATGGCGGGCAGCCATAACTGCTATGGCGTGGTTGTCGAAACCCACCGAGGGCAACCGAGGGTCGCATGCCCAAGTGAGAATGGTGGGTTTACGCCATTCCTTGGCGATCTTCCAAAGTTGAGCTTGATGTTCTGCGCCCACCAGGACAAGGGCGTCGACGCCGCGCTGTTGCAAGGCGCGCACCAAGTCCACCTCTACGGATAGGTCGTATTCGTGGCTTGCGACTAGGAGCTGATAGCCTGCTTTGGCCAGCGTAGTTTGCATTGCATGAGTGCTGCTCGCAAAAATGGCGTGATCCAAGGTCGGGATCACGCAGCCGACGGTTCGGGTGCGGCCCGAAGCCAAGGCACGTCCTGCCGCTTCGGGGACGTAGCCCAATTTCGCGACGGCTCGGTGCACGAGATCCAGGGTTTCCGGTCGCACGCGGTGAGGCTGTGACAAGGCTCGCGAGATCGTCGCGGTAGAAACCCCCGCAGCAATCGCAACATCTTCAATTCGAACCGGCCTAGACATGGTATTCAAGGGCGGATAGCCCAAATGGTTGCAAGCGCTTGCACGTTTCGCGCATAAATGAGGGTAACTGCCATTCGGCTTTTAGCTCGGAGTTTGCGCAGATTTACGTTACTTATTTTGTAAACCAAACGAATTCTACAGCCTTTATCGCTTGACGGGAACGATGTAAATGTTGCAGAATTCGTGCAAGCGCTTACATTTGTCTTCCTTTATCCCGATTAACCTTACGCTACCCATGCTGCCGAGTTCGATATCACCACAGGGGGTTTCTCGACGCAGCCTGATAGGCCTGTCGACGGTCGCGGCAGGCTTGGCTCTGTGGTGGATTCTCACCTCGCTCACCGGGCTAATCTCCAGCGCACGCTTCCCTACACCGCATGAGGTTTGGGATGCTTTGATGCAAATTGTGTCTACCGGTTATGGCAACGGTCGGCTGCATCAGCATGTTTTTCACAGCTTGAAACTGGTCGCAATGGGCTTCGCCGTTGCAGTGGGCTTTGGCGTTCCGCTGGGCTTGTTAATGGGGTACTCGCGAAGAGCGGAGGCTCTGCTCAATCCGGCTTTTCTGTTGCTGCGCCCGATTCCGCCTTTGGCGTGGATACCTTTGGCTATTGTTTGGCTGGGGCTCGACGACGCCTCGAAAATACTGGTGATTTTTGTGGCGGCCTTCGTGCCCTCCGTGATCAATAGCTATACCGGTGTGCGCAACATCGAGGTGACCATTATGGAAGCCGCGAAAATGCTCAATATACGCGGCTGGAAGTTGGTGAGCGAGGTGTTGATTCCGGGTGCGTTTCCGATGATCTTTACCGGCCTGCGTCTGTCGCTGCAGGCGAGTTGGACCACCCTCGTGGCCGCTGAGCTGATCGGTGCCTTATACGGTTTGGGCAGCATCTTGAATCAGGGCGCGCAGGATATTTTCCCGGCCATGATCCTGGTCGGCATGGTGGCGGTGGCGATTTGCGGTGCGCTCACTACCATGCTGCTGGGTATGCTTGAAGCCCGGGCCATGCCCTGGCGCAGCGACAGGCTCGCTCAGTGATGCACCGCCTCCTGAGAGTCGGCCGGTGAAGCTTACGCAGGGCGCCCTGCCGCGCTCAAACCTCCCGCTCACCTTGTTAGGTGTGGTGCTGTTTTTTGGCCTTTGGTATTTAGCCGCGGGCCTGAAGTTGGCCCCAGCGCAGTTTTTTCCCATGCCACATCAGGTGTTGAGCAAGCTCCTGACGCTCACGCAAGAACCGTTTGCCGGCTTTACCTTGCAGCAGCATATGGTGGCCAGTATGCTGCGCTACGCCTGGGGCTTTGGCTTGGCCGCGCTAATCGGTGTGCCGCTCGGTTTACTGATGGGATGGTTTAGGTGGTTGGATGATGTGATCACACCACTTTTTGACAGTCTGCGATTCATTGCGCCCGTGGCCTGGGTGCCTTTCGCCGCGCTGTGGTTCGGCACGGGCGCGGGCGGGCCAACCCTCATCATTTTCGCGGGGGCTTTCCCGCCTTGCCTGATCAATGCTTATCGCGGGGCACGCGGTGTGGATGTCCGATTCTTGGAAGCGACCAGTATGCTTGGAGTGGGGCACTTCAGAACCATTACTGAAGTGCTTTTTCCTGCCGCCGTGCCGTCCATCATCGCGGGCTTGCGTATTGGCGCAGGCCTCGGATGGATGTCCCTGGTCGGTGCCGAGTTAATCGCTGCTTCGAGCGGAATGGGCTATCTCATTGTCAAAGGTCAAAGCGCGATTGACACCGATATTGTGATGGCGGGGATGGTGGCGATCGGCCTGGTTGGGGTGATCATCGATTTAGTATTGCGCAAGCTTGAAAGTCACTTGCTTAAACATCGTCGACCTGGTTAATCATGCACTGCAAAAAACCAAAAGCAAAACCAAAAAGCTAAAGCGAGCGATGAGTAGCATCTATTTTCGAGACGTTGGAAAAATTTTTCAAAGAGATGGCAAACCCATGTCGATCATTGAGAGCTTTGAACTAACGGTGCAAGACCAGGAGTTTGTGGCTATTGTCGGGCCCTCGGGTTGTGGCAAAACCACCTGCATGCGTATGGCGGCGGGGCTGGATTTTCCGAGTTCTGGGGTGGTGAGCGTGTCTGAGCGTGTGGTGACCCAGCCCGGCCCTGAGCGCGCCGTGGTGTTTCAACAATTTGCACTCTTTCCCTGGAAGTCTGTTTACGACAATATTGATTTTGGCTTGCGCGCGAAAAATATGGCGGCTGCGCAGCGCCATGAAATCATCACCCATTACATCGGCCTGATGAACCTGAAAGGGTACGAATCGGCCTATCCTCATCAGTTGTCGGGCGGTATGCAACAGCGCGTGGCAATTGCCCGCGCCTACGCACTGGACCCTGATGTGCTGCTGATGGACGAGCCTTTTGGTGCACTGGATGCGCAAACGCGAGTGGTCATGCAAGAGGAACTGGTGAAACTTGCGCGCAAAAATCCGCGCACCGTCTTGTTCATTACGCATGCCGTTGAGGAAGCCGTTTACTTGGCGGACCGGGTGGTGATCATGACCAGCAGGCCGGGTCGGATTAAAGAAATTTTGGACATTAAATCGGTGCGGATTGCTGAACACTGGGACGAGCATGCGCGCATCGAGGATGTGATGAATCTTGAGTCTTTTGTGCGTCTGCGCACTCGAATTTGGAAGTCACTACGCGAAGAGCATGCGGGCGTCGAGCCCTGATATTTTCTAATTCTTTTTGCTGATTCAAATATTTACAAAGGAGACATAACATGTTGAGAAAATCGTTGGTTAAAGTGGTGACCGGTGTTGTAACCCTGTTTATCACTGGATTGAGCTTCACTCCGGCCGTTTCGGCACAGGCGCTAACGCCAATCAAGATCAGTTACCAACCGGCCCTTTACTGGGCCTTACCTTTCCATATTGCTACTGAAAAAGGGTGGTGGAAGGAAGTTGGTCTGGCCCCGGAGTTCAGCACCTTCCCGGCGGGAGTTCCACAAATCGCCTCGGCTGCGGCCAAGTCCTGGGATGTGGGTGGCACCGGTTCGGTGCCGGCCGTGCTTGGGCATGTGCGCTTTGGCATTAAGACCATTGGCGTGAGTAACGATGAGTCCGCCGGGAATGCCTTGGTGGCCAGCGCGAAGAAAGCGGCTGAGTTCGCCAAGGACCCGGTAACTGCTTTGCGCGGTCAAACGATTACCCTCACTCAAAATTCCACTGCGGACTACGCGATTCAATCTTGCCTAAAGAAGTACGGCTTGAAGAAGTCGGATATGGTGATGAAAAATATGGGGCAAGCCGAGATCATCTCAGCGCTGTCGTCCGGCAACACGGAACTGACCGGCTTGTGGGCGCCGAACATTTACACCGTGGAAGAGAAAGCCGGAGCCAAGGTATTGTGTAGCGGCAAAGACGGTGGTGCTGTAGTGCCCGGCGCACTGATCGCCCGGGGAGACTACGCCAAAGAGAACCCTCAAAATGTCGCCAAGTTTCTCGCCGTTTATCTGCGTGCATGGAAGTGGATGAATGCTAACAAAACCGAAGCTGTCGCCATGATGAAAGACTTTTACGCGAAGGGTGGTGTGAGTATCAGCGATGCCTCCATGAGAAAAGAATTCGACACGCGCCCGACTTTCGACTTAAGCCAACAGATGAGCATGATGAACCGAAGCGCAGGCAATTCGCAGGTCGACGCATGGTTTGCGCAAATTTCTGTCTTCATGCGTGAAACTGGTGCGGTGCCGACTGTCCCGCAGGTCAGAGATTTCGTAACTAGCGAATACATGGCCATGGTTCAGAACGATCCCAAGCTGCGTGCCTTCGCCAACAACGCTAAATAACCCATCCGAGAACTGGAGACCATTGTGACGATTCGCTACCTTAAAAAAGCTGAGAAAACTCCTGAGACTGAAACTGCTACGGCGCAGAAGGTCGTGGCGGAGATGCTCTCGAAAATCGAAGTCGAGGGTGAGGCGGCGGTTCGTCATTATGCAAAAGCACTGGACAAATGGGAGGGCGATTTCATCCTCACCCGTGCTCAGCTCGATGCCAATGCCGCTCAGGTGCCGAGCAAGGTTAAGGCCGATATCGATTTTGCCATCAAGCAAGTCTTTGGCTTTGCCACCACTCAACGACAATCACTTTCTGAGTTTCAAACAGAGCTTCATCCGGGCGTGACCGCAGGGCAAAGAGTGGTGCCTGTGAATGTAGCAGGTTGTTATGCGCCCGCAGGCCGTTACGCCCACATTGCTTCGGCCTATATGGGTGTGGCCACGGCCAAAGCGGCAGGCGTGAAAGCCATCATCGCTTGCTCTGGGCCATTTCGCGACGGTCCGATGCATCCCTACATGATGTATGCCTTCGACAAGTCGGGCGCAGACATCATCATGACGCTCGGTGGCGTACAAGCCATTGCCAGCATGGCCTATGGCTTGTTTACCGGAAAGCCCGCCGATGTGATTGTTGGACCAGGTAACAAGTTCGTCGCCGAAGCCAAGCGCGCTTTGTTTGGTAAGGTCGGCATCGATGTCTTTGCTGGCCCCTCCGAGGTCGCCGTTATTGCCGATGAAACCGCCGATCCTGCCATTGTGGCCAGTGATTTGGTCGGGCAGGCCGAACATGGCCATGAATCGCCGGCGTGGTTGTTCACCACCAGCGAAGTCTTGGCGACACAGGTGATGGCCCTCATGCCTGGGCTGATAGCTGCCCTGCCACCTACCGCGCGCGATGCAGCCGGGGCGGCTTGGCGAGATTATGGCGAGGTGATTGTTTGTAGTACTCGTGAAGAAGCAGCAGAAATGTCGGATCGGCATGCGCCGGAGCATCTTGAAGTGCATGCCCGAGATCTCGAATGGTGGTTGGCTCGATTGACTTGCTACGGATCGCTCTTTCTCGGTGAGGAAACGACGGTGGCCTACGGCGATAAAACCAGTGGGCCGAATCATGTGTTACCCACCAAAGGTGCCAGCCGCTATTCGGGCGGCTTGTCGGTTCACAAATTTATGAAAACACTCACTTGGCAAAGAATGACTCGTGATGCCACTCTTGATATTGGTCTGGCCACTGCGCGCATTTCTCGGTTAGAAGGTATGGAGGCGCACGCTCGAACTGCGGATAATCGACTGGCGAAGTATTTTCCTGGCCAAGTCTTTGACCTCGGCGACCCGGTGATTGTTTGATCTAAGCTCGTACTCACCAGTTATATATGTCCCTAAGCAACGACAAAAATGACGCTCTCTCCCTTGTTTAATCTCCAAGGTCGTACGGCCTTAGTTACCGGAGGTAACTCTGGGATTGGCGAAGCTATGGCGAGTGCCTTGGCGCTGGCGGGCGCCAATTTGATACTCATGGCGCGGCGCGCAGAGGCCTTGGAAACGAGTGCTGAGGAATTGCGTCGGCATGGGGTTAAGGTGCGAACTTTGCTTTGCGATCTCAGTGACACCCAGGCAATACAGTCCGGCGCGCAAGCAGCTTTGGCCCTGGGGTCGGTTGATATTTTGATCAATGCTGCCGGGATCAATCTACGCGAGTCTTTCGCAGACGTGACGCCTGCGACTTGGCAAACTCAAATTAATCTGCATTTAAGCGCACCATTTTTCTTGACCCAAGCTTTGGCACCGGCCATGGCTGCACGAGGCTGGGGGCGGGTGATCAACATCGCCAGCCTGCAAAGCTATCGCGCCTTTGCAAACAGTGCCCCCTATGGTGCAGGCAAGGGTGGCATTGTCCAGCTTACCCGTGCGAGTGCCCAGGCTTGGGGGTCGAAAGGTATTACCTGCAACGCGATCGGCCCCGGATTCTTTCCGACTGCGCTAACCGCACCGGTATTCTCCAACCAAGAAGCCGCGCAGAGAAACGCCGACCAGACCTGTCTTGGCCGCAATGGTGAACTCAAAGATCTATATGGGCTCACGGTGTTTCTGGCCAGTGACGCTTCAAGCTACATCACCGGCCAGACGATTATGATTGACGGTGGCTTTACGGCGAAATAGATATGACCTCACTCGACGCATTCTGGATGCCCTTCACACCGAACCGAGATTTCAAGGCGGCCCCGCGCCTGGTCGCTTCGGCACAAGGCGTGTCCTACCAAACCGAAGATGGGCGCAGCATTCTCGACGGCACTTCTGGCCTTTGGTGCGTGGGGGCAGGGCATCGTCATCCGAAAATCTCCGAGGCCATGAAGGCGCAGATTGATGTGCTGGATTTTGCCTCCAACTTTCAAGTTGGGCATCGGGGTGCGTTTCAGTTAGCTGAGCGTATCGCGGCGCTCGCCCCACCAAGCCTGGACCGGGTGTTCCTGGTCAACAGTGGCTCAGAGGCCTGCGATACTGCCATGAAATTGGCGCTGGCCTATTGGCGCGTGCGCGGCGAAGGCCAGCGGACACTTTTTGTGGGCCGTGAGCGTGGCTTTCATGGGGTGGGTTTTGGGGGCATCTCGGTGGGCGGGATGGTCAATAACCGTAACGCCTTTGGCACCTCGCTACTGCGCAGCGATCATCTGCGCGCCACCTGGGAGCCGTCGCAGCAAGCCTATGTAAGGGGTCAACCCCAGCAAGGTGCGGAGATGGCTGACGAGCTGGAAAAGCGCATCATCGCGCTTCATGGCGCGGCCAATATCGCGGCGGTTGTAGTCGAGCCAATTGCTGGCTCGACCGGTGTATTGGTGCCACCGAAGGGCTACTTAAATCGCCTGCGTGAAATTTGCGATCGCCATCAGTTACTTTTGATTTTTGATGAGGTGATCACCGGCATCGGTCGCACCGGCAAGATGTTTGCCGCTCAGACCTTCGATGTGGTCCCCGACATGATTCTATTTGCCAAAACCATTACCAATGGTGCGGCACCCTTGGGTGGCGTGATCGTGAAGCGTTCGATCCACGATACGCTCATGCAAGGCCCGCCGCATTTGGCCGAACTGATGCATGGCTATACCTGCTCGGGGCACCCCCTGGCCTGTGCTACGGCGCTAGCGATGCTCGATGTGATCGAACAGGACGATCTGGTCGGCCAAGTGAACGCCTTGACACCGTATTTCGAAGAAGCAGTGCACTCGATGGCAAGCCTTGATAAAGTAGTGAGCGTACGTAACTTTGGCCTGGCGGCTGGGATCGAGATTGCCGCGCGAGAAGGCGCAGTCGGGCAGCGAGGCTTTGAGGCTCAAGCCCATGCCTTCAAGCACGGTGTGCTCACCCGGGCACCGGGCGACAGCTTGATTCTTGCTCCGCCTTTCGTGACAACCCGAGCGCAGATCGATCAAATGGTCGCGGGCTTAAGTCGAGCCATTCTTGATACACCTTGATGTGACACGCCTTGATGTGACTCTCCCTATTTTCCTATTTATTTCACCAGCACCTGCCCATGAAAGCTCTCGTTTATACACAGCCCAATGAAGTCCAGCTTCTAGAGCGCGACTCGCCCACCCTGGAGCAAGGTGAGGTCGTCCTCAAGATTGAGGCGGTCGGCATCTGTGGCTCCGATATGCATGCCTATCATGGGCACGATCCCCGCCGCCTGCCGGGCTTGGTCTTGGGTCACGAGTTTTGCGGCACGGTTGTAGAGAGTGCCAGCTCAGCCTATGCGGTGGGAACCCGTGTCACCGGCAACCCGCTGATCACCTGCGGGCATTGCGACTACTGCGTGCAGGGCAGAAACAACTTGTGCTCGAAGCGCACCATGGTCGGCATGACGCGTCCCGGCGCCTTTGCCGAAAAAATGTCGATACCGGCCTCTTCGCTGATCGATATGCCGCAAGATATGTCGGCCCTACACGCGGCGGTCACTGAGCCTGCTGCAACCGCGCTACACGCCATCAATTTGTCCATGCGTGCCCTTGTGCGACCCGTGCAGGAATGCCGTACCCTGATCATCGGTGGTGGCGCGATCGGCATACTTTCAGCGCTCTTACTCTCGCACTACGGTTGTAGAGATCTATTGGTCGCGGAGGTGAACCCTTTACGACGTGCTCAGCTTGAAACCCATGCCCGCGTGCGTACCTACAACCCAAAGGACACGGCTGCGCCTGAAGATCGGTTCGATTTCGTGATTGATGCGGTCGGCTCCAGGGCCACCCGCACTAGCGCTTTTAGTGCGGTGCGCGCAGGCGGAGTGATCATGCATATTGGTTTACAAGACTGGGCGAGCGAAATCGATATGCGTCGCTTAACCTTGGCCGAGATCACCTTGCTCGGCACCTATACTTACACCACTGCAGATTTGCGAGCCACGGTGCAGGCCATCTATCGTGGCGACTTTGGTGATTTATCTTGGGTGGACGCGCGACCGCTCGCCGCAGGCGCTCAAGCATTTTCAGATTTGCATCAAGGCAAGGCGTCCTCGGCTAAGGTGGTGCTGTGCCCCTAAATCTTTAAACACTGAACCCCAAACTTTCCCAACTCATTCAATTTACTTTTCTAGGAGATCACATGATTCATTGCGTGTTACATGACCCCAACGACAGCGTCGCCGTCGTCGTCACCGAAGGTATTAAGGCTGGCCAACAACTCACCGCTTTGATCCTCGACGAAGATCGAACCATCACCGTACCGTGCAAGGCCGACATTCCACTAGGACACAAAGTGGCCATGAAAGATATGGCGGTTGGCGCTACGGTGATCAAGTATGGCGTGGATATCGGCAAGGTGGTTGCGGCCATTAAAGCCGGTGAGCATGCTCATGTTCATAACATTAAAACTAAGCGTTGGTAGATTAATCGGTGCCGCATGTGGCGGGCCAACTAACTGCTGACAGCAGATCGAACATTTACAATAAATTCAAACTCTAAGCGACGAGAAGCTTAGCTAAAAATATTAGGAAATTACTATGTCATTTTTGACTCAAGATGCCACCTTCTGGGGCTTTCGTCGCGAGAACGGCCGTGTCGGCGTGCGCAATCACGTCATCATTTTGCCGCTCGACGATTTGTCGAACGCCGCCGCCGAAGCGGTAGCCCACAACATCAAGGGCGCGATGGCCATTCCGCATCCTTACGGTCGCCTGCAGTTCGGTGCGGATTTGGATTTGCACTTTGCAACCCTCATTGGTGCAGGCTGTAACCCCAATGTCGCGGCAGTCGTGGTGATTGGCATTGAGGATAGTTGGACCAAGAAGGTGGTGGACGGGATCGCCAAAACTGGCAAGCCGGTGGTAGGCTTTGGAATTGAAGGCCATGGCGATCATGAAACCATCATGAAAGCCTCCCGCGTTGCCAAAGATTATGTGCAATGGGCCACCGAGAAACATCGCGTGGAATGCCCGATCAGTGATCTGTGGGTCTCCACCAAATGCGGCGAGTCGGATACCACCTCAGGTTGCGGTTCTAATCCTACCGTAGGCAATGCATTCGATACACTACATGCCCTCGGCACAACACTGGTATTTGGCGAAACCTCCGAAATTACCGGTGGCGAGAGCATTGTCGCTGCGCGTTGCAAAACTCCTGCAGTACGCGATCAATTCATGGCCATGTTCAATCGCTACCAAGACATGATCAATCGCAACAAGACTACCGATTTGTCAGAGTCCCAGCCCACCAAGGGTAACATCGCGGGTGGTCTCACCACCATCGAAGAAAAAGCGATGGGCAATATTCAAAAGATCGGCAAGAAATGCACCGTGGACGGCGTGATTGATAAAGCCGAAATGCCCACCCACCCAGGCCTATGGTTTATGGACTCCTCAAGCGCCGCCGCCGAGATGGTGACGCTTTGCGCGGCCTCTGGTTTTGTGGTGCATTTCTTCCCTACGGGCCAAGGCAATGTGATTGGTAATGCAATTGTGCCGGTCATCAAGATCTGTGCGAACCCACGTACCGTGCGCACGATGAGTGAGCATATTGATGTGGATTGCTCTGGCCTTTTGCAACGCGAGCGCACTATGGATCAAACCGGTGATCAGTTGCTTGAGGTCATGATGCGAACCATTAACGGGCGCTTTACTGCGGCGGAAGCCTTGGGGCATCGTGAGTTTGTGATGACTCGCTTGTTTGAGAGTGCTTAAAAACTAGGGCCCGGAATCGGCTTCTGAACCCGATTCCCCTGTTCTCCATATTGACGAAGTACGAATGCTCCGCTGATGCCCGTGCATACAACAAAATCGTTTTAAAACAAATCTGTTTTGAAACGATTTTCTAAGTGCGTTCCATCACCCTGGTCTTGAAGCACTTGGCTCAGAACTCTCGCCATTGTGTGAGTAAAGAATCGGCAAGCACAATACCGTCTTTTTCCGAAGCCAGTCGAATCGCCTCTCGTCGAACCCCCGGCAAACGAACCTCAGGGTCACGTAGCATTTCCGAAATAATCGCCTCGATCCGATCAAAGTATTGCTCTGACCCGCTCAAGGCCGCCGGGTCAATCACAATGAAGGCTTGGCCGATACGTGGTTGATTACCCGTCTCTACAAAAAAAGTGTCGGCCTCATAACTAAAGTGCGCACCGATCACGGCGCTCACCAGCAGCTCCACCATCAAGGCCAGGATCGAGCCCTTCGAGCTTGATGCCGCACCGATGGGTAACATGAAGCCTTCCATACCTGCCCGAGGATCGGTGGTGGGCTCTCCTTGAGAATCTAGAGCCCAACCGAGCGGAATCGATTCGCGTTTTGCCACAGCCACCATCAATTTGCCGCGCGCTACCTCGGATAGGCTGAGGTCCAGCATCAGTGCAAGTGCATCTCGCCTCGGAAAAATCGCAGCAATAGGGTTGGTGCCAAAAATCGCGTGCTTACCTCCGGCCATGGGCATGGCGGCG
>JANLRI010000148.1:0-8492 GCA_031361565.1 Betaproteobacteria bacterium
AGCCGCTTGCCGCGACGCTGGGCCGCCCAAATGAAAGCACGCCTCACCTATGGTCATGTGGATGAAGCCTATGAGCTTGGATTGCTCGACTTTTTAGAAGGTTTCTTAAAGGATAATGTGGGCCTTGGTGAAGCCGTACAAACCGCCTATTTGGAGTTGAAATAGCATGCTGCTTTCTGTCTACCATGCTACGACCTATCACTACGCGGAACTGGTTTCGCGGAGCACCCAATACATTCGTTTAAGTCCCTTCCCGAGCGCTGCTCAAAAGGTCAGGCAGTGGCGCGTCGATTTGCCGGTGCCTGGCCTATTGATGAGCGATGCCTTCGATAACCCGACTCACTTACTGACTCTGAATCGCCCGCACGACTCCATTCAAATTTTGGCGCAAGGCGAGGTTGAAATTTCCGACGTGGAAGAGGGTGAACCCGCCGGTCGACTCGATCCACGGATCTTCTTGCGTTCAACATCCCTGACCGGAATCAATGGCCCACTGTTGGATTTCATTGAGCCCATGCGAAACCTAGTGCGTCAGCGTCCCCTGGTGGGCGTGACCGATCTCATGCATGCCGTGCTTGATGCCATGCCCTATACCAAGGACGTCACCGAGGTGAGCTTTAACGCGGGTCAAAGCTTCGCTGCTAAAGCAGGTGTATGCCAGGACCACGCTCATGTTTATACCACCTGCTGCCGCGCCATGGGCGTTCCTGCCCGCTATGTGAGCGGCTATGTCTATACCCCAGAGCTTGAGGAGGTGGCCAGTCACGCCTGGGCCGAAGTTTGGCTTGCTAATCGCTGGTTGAGTTTCGATATCAGTAATGCCCGTAACGCGGGCGGCACCCATCTAAAACTGGCGATTGGCCTGGACTATAACGATGCCTGCCCGGTACGAGGTGTGCGCGTAGGCGGCGGCGAAGAAAAGCTTTCGTCACTCACCCGCGTCACCCAACACCAATCCGTTAATCAATAATTGTTTCTATTGAAGTGGATGCCGCCGCGACGCTCGAAGCAAGGGAGGTCAGCTATTTTTGCAAACGCTCGGCTGCTCTCACCAGGCTTTCATCATATTTGTACTCAAGCAGCTCTGTATAACGATACCCATTCGTCCTGAGGGTGACTTGAGGCGGTTTGCCGGGCCGACTGAGCGAGCGTCCATAGGCGAGCTGAGGGCCATTCACTAGCACTCGTACAGGTAACCCCGAGCTTGGAGAAATCCAGATATGAAAGTAGGCCTCGGCGCGCGCTACCTTAGTACTGTAGGTGTACTCAATGGCCGCTGACAACTCAGTGCCGGTTTGCTTAGTGTCGGCCGGCAAAAGGCGAACGCATTCAGAGTCCGGTGCCAATTCACTTGCACCCGTCACTCGATCTAGCTCGTCTTGTTCGGAAATCATTTGGTTCGAACTAAAGCGCCTGCCATCAAGAACACGTACTTGTCGCCTTCTATTGAGCAGTAATGAGGTCATTGCAGTATAGCCATCCGGGTGCACCCCGTGCGTGACCTGTCCCCGTACGAAGACCCAAGGTTGTTTTCGGAGCTGATTGATCGAATTAACGACCGCGTTGCAGCTTGTGTCACTGGCCTGGGCTTCGACGTTGACGATTCCCGATAGGATTGCTCCTAGCAAAGCAGCATTAAAGCTTGGAATGGCGCGCGCCTTTTTAATTTCAGTGTCTTGGTCGTTTACTGTTGTTGCCCGCGCTCGCGAACAGCGCCCCGGCGTTGTTCAATTTGTTCGGCACTGACTTTCGCATTCGCTTCTTTTGAAGTCCTTAATTCTAAGGCCATGCCCTCGCCAAAGCTGCTTCGGTAGCCCTCGTCAATGAGCTTCTTGTAGCGCACCAGCATGTCCGGCAAGACTGACAACATGTCCTTCGCAAGTGCGCGCGCCTGAGGCATGAGCGCTTCAGGTTCCACCACGCGATTCACCATACCCCAATCGTAGGCCTGCTGGGCACTCAGAAAATTTCCCGTGAGCGACAACTCTTTTGCCCGGTAAATACCAATGACTCGGCTTAGGCGCTGCGACAGGCCCCAGCCAGGCATGACGCCAACCCTGGCGTGAGTGTCGGCGAACCGAGCATCCATTGAGGCGAGTAGCACGTCGCAGGCCAAGGCCAGCTCGAAGCCCCCGGTGATAGCGGCGCCATTAATGGCACCGATAATCGGACCGCTAAAGCGCTCTAAGGCCGTGACAGGATCCGGCACAGCTTGACCGAATATCGCCGTGCTCGGATCGCTGGCACCGAGCTCCTTCAAGTCGAGGCCGGCCGTAAAGGCACGCCCGGCACCGGTTAGAATCAAAACACGAATGGCTGGATCGGCTTCCAGATCAGTAATGGCACTCGCTAAATCGGCTCGTAGCTGGCGCGAAAGCGCGTTCATCGCATCCGGTCGATTCATGGTGATGACGGCGTAGCCTTCGGGTGCTCGTTCGATCAATAAGACGGGGCTGGTCATAATGTTCCTCCGGTGATGTGACTCACCCTATGCTATTGCGCCGGACGCTACTCAAGCAATTCGCGCGCTAACTTCCGTGTGCTGGCTGTCATTTCCTCGCCGCCCAGCATTCGAGCAATTTCGTCGACTCGCTCAGTCTTACTTAAAATATCCACTCGGCTTAAAGTAGCCTTTCCAGAGGTGGCTTTACTCACTCGATACTGCTGATTGGCAAGCGCCGCAACCTGTGGCAAATGGGTTACGCAAAAGACCTGACGATCTTGTCCGAGTTGACGCATTAACTTGCCCACCACCGATGCAACCGCACCACCAATGCCGGCATCGGCCTCATCAAAAATTAAACTGGGCACGGGATTGGCCTGTGCCGCCAAGACGGCAATCGCTAGACTCACCCGCGACAGCTCGCCACCCGAGGCGACCTTGCTCAAAGAACGCGCTTGAGTGGAGGCGTGGCCCGCAAACATAAGATCAATCGCATCGCTACCAGATTCGGAGGGCGCTTGGCTACTCACTTGTACTGCCACGGTAGCGCCTTTCATTCCAAGGCTCGGCAAAATTTGCGTAACCCCTTCACTGAGTTGCTTGGCGGCGGCTTTGCGCTTCTTGCTCAGCACAGCGGCCTTGCTTTGGTATTCATTGTGCGCGCTGGCTAGTTTGATTTTGAGCTTGGCCAGGTCTTGGGATTCTTCGATGTCCTTAAGCCGCAACTGCAGCGTTTGCCAATGCGCTGGTAGATTCTCCGGCGCTAATTTGAGTTTGCGAGCGCAGGCAAAAATGGCGCTGATCCTATTCTCAGTCTCTTGTAGGCGCTGTGGATCCAGGTCGAGTCGCTCCGCATAGTGGCCTAGGTTAGAGGCCGCTTCATCCAACTGAATGTGCGCCGATTGCAAAAGTTCCAGGCTTTCTTGAAGCTTGGGGTCGATACTGGCCAGTTGCGCTAAGCGCTGAGTAATTTGCGAGAGACGATCCACCATGGCTTCATCGCCTTGGCCAAGTGCATCACTCGCCGCTTGCGCGCCCTCAATCAAAGAACGGGCATTGGCCAGGCGCTTTTGTTCCTCCGACAGATTTTCCCATTCGCCACTGTGCGGCTTGAGCTCTTGAAGTTCGGTGAGTTGCCACACCAGTGCTTCGCGCTGCAAGGTGATTTCTTTTTCACCTTTCTCGGCTTCCACTAAGGCGACTTGCAGGCGCTGGAGTTCTTTGTAAGTGCTGCGTACCGGGCCAAGCTCACCCTGCGCACTGTCCGTGCCCGCATAGCGATCCAAAAGGGTTCTTTGCCCACTCGGTTTGAGTAAGGCCTGCGAGGCGTGCTGGCCGTGTATTTCAAGCAACTGCTCGCCAAGCTCCTTCAAGGTACTGATGGTGACCTGAGTGCCATTCACAAACGCGCGAGACTTTCCTTCGCTGTCGATCAAACGTCGCACTAGCGTGATGCCGGGGTCGCCTTGAAGAGCCCTTTCTTGAAGCCATGCTTCAACAGGAGCGTCCATCGAAAACTCCGCACTTACTTCGGCGCGTGCGCAGCCGTCGCGTACGAAGGTCGGGTCGGCGCGCTCCCCGAGTGCAAGGGACAGGGCGTCCAGCAAAATGGACTTACCGGCACCCGTTTCTCCTGTGAGTGCACTAAAGCCCGTGCCAAACTCAAGTTCGAGTTGATCGACAATGACAAAATCTTTAAGCGTCAGCCGCAATAACATGTCTAAAGCAGAGCCTTGGGCTTTTTTAGTCTGAGTTGCGGCATCTCATGCCAGTTTAGTTTGGTGCGCAAGGTGTTGAAGTAGCTGTAACCTTTGGGATGCAAAAAGCGCGCGGTATAGGGTGACTTTCTCACCTCAATCACGTCACCCGCAACGAGTTCACCAAACATTTGCATATCGCAGGCCACCCTTGGCAGACGACTTTCCGTAATGGCTACATGAATGTTGGCCGTATCGGGCAGGCAGATCGGACGGTTCGACAATGATTGGGGCGCGACGGGAACCAAAACCAGGCCGCCGACTCCGGGATGCAAGATGGGGCCATGCGCGGACAACGCATAGGCCGTGGAGCCCGTGGGCGTGGAAATGATCAGGCCATCGGCGCGCTGGCTATACATGAATTGCCGATTGACATGAACCTCAAGCTCGATCATGCCGGAACGCGAGGAGCGGCTGATCACCACGTCGTTTAAGGCGATGTCTTCCCAGATCATGCGTTCGTCGCGGTAGGCCTGAGCGAGCAGCATCACCCGGTGCTCCTCGGTGTACTCGCCGTCCAATATCGCCCCGAGAGCCTTACGCCACTCATCGAGCGAAATATCGGTAATGAAACCCAGGCGGCCATGATTAATGCCCACCATCGGAATATCGTATTCAGCAATTTGCCGGGCAAAGCCCAGCATCGTGCCGTCGCCCCCGATCACAATTGCCAGATCGGCCTCCTTGCCCACCTGCTTTAACGTGGGTTGAGCAATCCCTTTGAGGTCCACTTCACCCGCGGCGGCCCGCGCAGTGGAGCGCTCCACCATCACCTCCAAACCACGGGTTTTGAAAAAACCAATGATTTCGCCCAGGGTTTTCGCCAAACCTTCGGTTTGTCGACGGCCGATAAGGGCGACTCGATTGAAGGCGGGGGTCCGGCTTGGAGCGCGCCTCAAAACGCGCTGTGGGGCGTTATTTTTGGCTAGTTCGCTTTTTTGAGTGGGTTTTCTTGTCGCATTGACCATGATTGTGATTAAACCATACTGATTCACACCAAAGGTTATGCCACCTTGTGGCACAATAAATTTGTTATGGACCGCCGCTCTCAGCTGTTACTTAAAACCCTCGTGGAACGCTATATCGTTGAGGGTCAGCCTATTGGTTCGCGTACCCTTTCCAAATTCTCAGGCCTGGAGCTTTCTCCTGCAACCATTCGCAACGTAATGGCTGATCTGGAAGAGCTAGGCCTGATAGCTAGTCCCCATACCTCTTCGGGCCGTATCCCGACGCCGCGTGGTTATCGCTTCTTTGTGGATACGCTGCTCACGGTCGAGCCATTGCAACTTCTGCATAGCGAAGCTTTGCAGGGCAATATTCGCGCGGACGAACCACAGCGGGTCTTGAGCACTGCCGCCAGTATGCTGTCCAGCTTGACCCAGTTTGCCGGGGTCGTGATGATCCCCAAACGCAGCGCGGTGTTTGAGCATATTGAGTTTATGCGCCTGTCAGAAAGGCGTATTTTGCTGATTATCGTCACGCCGGATGGTGACGTGCAAAATCGTATCTTGATGACCGAGCGCGAGTATTCGCCTTCGCAATTGACCGAAGCTGCCAATTTTTTAAACAGTCAGTTTGCAGGTCGGGAGTTCGAGACCATTCGCCATGTCTTGCGTCTCGATATTGAAGGCCTGCAAAAAGACATCATGACCTTAATGAACCGCGCCGTCGATGCGGGCGAGCAAGCACTCGCTGAAAACAATGAGCCCATGATGGTGAGCGGAGAGCGTAACCTTCTGGGTGCCATGGATTTAAGTGAGGGCATGGGGCGCATCCGAAAGCTCTTGGATATGTTCGAGCAAAAAACATCACTTCTGCAACTGCTCGATGCCTCAAGTAAAGCCACCGGTGTTCAAATCTTTATCGGTGGCGAGTCTGAGCTGGTACCCATGGAGCAACTCAGTGTGGTCACCGCTCCCTACGCAGTCGATGGTAAGGTGGTGGGCACGCTGGGAGTGGTCGGCCCAACCCGAATGGCCTATGATCGGGTGATTCCGATTGTGGACATCACCGCCAAGTTAGTCTCAAGTGCTCTGAGCACAAAGTAGGTCGTTTCTGATTTGAATTTGCCGCCCAATATTCCTACAAAAATGGCCACAGAGAGCGAGACGCCGGAGCTCATTGAGGCTCGTGCGTTGGTAAAGACGTTCTACGACGCCTTCGCTCGTCTTGACGTCGAGACCATGCTGTCCTGTCTGCATCCCGAGATTACTTTTTCTGATCCTCTTTTTCCAAACCTGCGCAAAGTGCAAGTGTTTGGGATGTGGCGCATGCTGATCGCCTCGGCGGCTCGTCATCCGAATGATTTTAAGTTGAGCTACGAGCTTGTTTTTGTGGAGGAACGCAAAGCGCAAGTTCATTGGCAGGCTCACTATCGCTATGGCGGGCGGCGCAAGGTTCACAACAAGGTCCTCGCGACTTTAACCTTTTGGGATGGCAAAATCGTCCGTCACGTTGACGGATTTAATTTCTTTACCTGGGGCCGCCAGGCGCTTGGGACACTCGGGCTGGTCTTGGGCTGGCATCGAAAATTTAGAGCCTCGGTGCAGGCTGCAGCGCTCAAGCAACTCAAGGTCTATATGGGACGCCCGGATGAATAATTTTTCCCAGTCTAAAAGCTTTGAACATGGCAAGAAGGAGCGCGTCGCCCTATTGATGGTACAGCTTGGCACGCCAGATTCGCCCGAGCCCGCTGCCGTGAGGCGCTACCTGAAGCAGTTCTTGTCTGACCCGCGCGTGGTGGAGATTCCCAAGCTCATTTGGTCAGTGATTTTGAATGGCATCATTCTCAACACCCGCCCTAAAAAGTCCGCTGAGAAGTATCGCTCAATCTGGACCCAGGAAGGCTCACCCTTAATGGTCAACAGCAAGGCCCAGGCGAAGCTCTTGCAAGGGTACTTAGGTGAGCGTGGCCATGATGTGATTGTTGCCCTGGCGATGCGCTACGGTAACCCTGGTATTCCCGAGGTGATGCGGCAGCTTCGTGAAAAAAATGTGACCAAATTACTGATCTTGCCGATGTATCCACAATATGCCTCGGCCACCACCGCCACCGGCTTTGACGAGATTTTTCGTGAACTGGCGGGCTGGCGAAATCAGCCCGAACTACGCACCATTCGCAGCTTCCACAAAGATGTCGGCTATATCAATGCCCTCGCTACTCAAGTCCGCAAACACTGGGAACGCGAGCAAGCTGCGGGGGGCAGGGCGGATCTCTTAGTACTCAGTTTTCATGGCGTGCCGGAGCGCAGCCTTCATTTGGGCGACCCCTATCACTGCGAATGTTATGTCACCGCCCGACTCTTGGCCGAGAAGCTCAACTTGGATCCTACGCAAATCAAAGTCACTTTTCAGTCTCGCTTTGGAAAAGCAAAATGGCTGGAGCCTTACACCGATGCAACCCTGAAAACCTTGCCCGGCGAGGGAAAAACCAAGATTGATGTCATGTGCCCAGGCTTTGTATCCGACTGCCTGGAAACCCTCGAAGAGATCGCCATTGAAGGCAAGGAAACCTTTCTCCACGCCGGAGGCAAAGAGTATCGTTACATCCCCTGCGTCAATGATTCACCGGTCTTCATTAAGGGCTTGGCTGATCTTTGCGAACAGCACATGGGTGCGTGGCCCACTCGGCGTCTTGAACCCGTTGAAGATAAAGCGCGTAGCGAAGCGCTTGCGGTGCAGAAGCAGGCCGCTCAAGCCATAGGTGCAAAAAAGTAGTTGTTGGCGTTGCGCTGAGAGCATCAAACACGGTGATCCCTTGGATGCAGAATGCTACGCGCTACAGTGAGTAGCTAAGTGGCTTGGTCTTGCCTGCAAATACTCGGTAGGAAAAGACCGTGTAGCCAATAATCACCGGTATGACCACGGCCGCGCCATAAAAAATAATGCGCAAAGATTCGAAATCACTGGCCGCATCCCAGACCTTGAGTTGGTCGATCACCAGATAGGGGAAGATGCTATAGGCAAGCCCATAAAAGGATAGAAACAAAATGCCCACGCAACACGCAAACGGCACCCATTCGCCATAGCGATTGCCCTCTTTGAGTCGTACCGGTAATCGCCTTAGGCTTCTGTTTGCAATGAAGAATAGGAGAACCGTCGCCATTGGCACCGGTGCGAGCAGCACGATGTAGGGAAGAGAGAACCATTTATTGAAGATCCCCTGGCTTAGCAAAGGAGTGGCCACCGAAACGCCCAATATGCCCAAGGCGCTTAGGGTGAGCGTGGCGCGCGCCCAGCGAGTCGCCCGCAACTGCAGGTCACCTTCACTTTTCATCACCAGCCAGCAGGCG
>JANLRI010000237.1:0-8230 GCA_031361565.1 Betaproteobacteria bacterium
ACAGTAAGGCATGAGTCGCCTGGACATGAATCAGTCCTTTACCGGAAAACGTGCCTTCCTGGAAGAGGTCCTGATAGACCTCGGAGGTGGCCGCACTGTAGGGATCCACTCCTGTCTGACCCGCAAAAAGCCAATGGAAAAAAGTGACTTCCATCGGTGATACCAAAGGAGTTGCGACCCTGGGTTGCAGGATCGCGTAGCCCCCCAGAAGTCGCTTACCCGCAGGATTCATTCTGGGTTGGTTCAAAGGGTGCAGGGCGACGGCGACCAGCTCACGGAGCCGACCCGGAGGGAGTTGCGTATCGCTATCTAAGGTAAGAACATACTTGGTGTTTGGCGCAATATAAGATTCTTTGCCTAGATCTAAAAAATTTTCCTGAGCCTTGCTCGGCGAATTCAAGAAGTTGTCGCCGTTCATCTCGCCACCGACATGCGTCTCGCCATCCCGGGCAAGCACGCTGATGAGAAGTTCAAGCTTGCCGCGTTTACGCTCCCATCCTATCCAGGCCTGTTCGCTGCGACTGTAGCGTCGCTCTCTATGCAGGACGATGAAACGCGGAGGGTCCCCGATGGCAACGGGGTGTTCTAAGTTAAGCAACTCAATGTGGTTTCTGAGTGCTGAGAGTAACTCTGGGTCGGAACCCAAATGGGCCTCGCTCGAGTCCACCCAATCGGAAAGGATGGCAAATTGAGCATGGGGTTCTGGGTTCGCCAGGTAATGCAGCAACAGTCGATGTGTGACTTCTTGTATCGAACTGGTCTTTGTAAGCAACACCGGAATGACGACCATCACCCGGTCCTTCAGAGGCATGCCTTCGGAGAGTCGGAGGCGAGGCAGTTTTTGCGGTCGGACGGACTCACTGATCAAGCGATTAACCAGGGCAACTATGGCCTCAGACGCTGGAAAGATCATGAGGGTGGCGACTAAGAGTGCAACCCAAGGCGGAAGATGGGACAGGCTAGGCGTCCATCCATGGCCCGTCAGTAGCCACACAATGAGTGCTAGGGTGGCGCATAAAATTGTCCCGAGATAGATTGGAAGAATCGCAAGCTTTAGTCTCGTCCGGTTCCAACCCATTGCGCCTTCTTTGACGCCAAGCAAATCTGCAAGTTGAGCTCGGCCAAGGCCGTCCATCCAATAGCTGGCCGATGCTTTTGGGCTATCCGCCGAAGCATTGTTGATGAGTGAAAGTAGCGATTGCGTGATTGAGGTTTCACTTCTGCCAGTCTTGAGCGCTAACCTTTCAACACCCTGCAAAGTTTGGTTACGAGTCGTATCACTCTCTGCTTCAAACTGCTTTGAGCTGAGCATGAGCTGCGTAAGCCTGTTGCTTTGAAGGACGATTTCGGTCCAGTCAGCGTCACCAACCGCTCTTAACGAAGTAATGGAATTACCAACGCTAATGTTGTCGGCTGCCTGCTCAGTGTTTTGTTCGGAAAGCGCCGCGCCGAGACGTGCGGTGGCTTGCCCTAACCAGGCCTCGTGTTCGGCAGAAAAAGTGTCATTGATTCGTCCCCAGCGATTTTGTAGCCTCTGCGCCAACTGCGCCACAAAGGCGTGACCAACGCCCCTTTGACTTAACAGAGAAAGAAGTTCCTCAAGCTTTTCGGTCGAACAAGTATCGATGTTGTCGCAGCATAAGTTGGCTACTTCGCGTGCTGCGGACTGGTAGCAAACCCGCTCGGCCAAACGCCGAAGGTTTTCAATGAGAACAACTCTTAGCGTTGTCGGTAATGCCCACAGCTCACCCAGGTCGAGCTCCTGGGCTTCTTGGTAGGCGCATAGAAACGGTACAAGCACGTCGTCTTCGAAGGCCCCGTCAGTATGCGCTACAAAGGCCCAGGCCACTCCATAAATCCTTGGTAGCCCCGCTAAGGGTTCGTCCGTAAGCACCTGCAAGCTTCTAAAATAGCTTAACGGTAAGCCCTCGTGAACCTCCTTTAATTGCGCTTCGATTAAATGAAAATTGTCCAGCAACCATTCGGCCGCCGGGCTAATGTCATAGCCTGCACTTGCTTGGACACTTAAATAGTCGTGAGCGGCCCGCAACATTTTAATGTTGCTTGTGAGTCTGGGAAAGAATCGATCCCGGCCGCCAAATCCAAACGTGTCTCGCCGATTTCTCGAAGCGCTCTGAGCTTGCCCTAAACTACGACCATGTTCCGCGAAGCGTTGCAGACCAAATATTTCTGATCTGATTGGGGGATGAATTGGCTCTCTTTGATAATTGAGTATTTTGAGTAAGGCACTAGATGCGTTAGGAATCGAATTTTCCCATGCTTCAGGCCAGGAGATAACCGACTCCAAGTAAAAGCAATACGCCACCGGTCACAGTCGTCGCAAAACGCGTGAACATAAAGCCATGAACACGATCAAGCGCACATTTCAAGTTGAAGGAAAGGTTACTGCGATTTTGACACAGCACGAGGTGTTCTTGAAGTCCGTAAAAGTCTAACCCCACCGACATCACTGCATGTTCCGAAGCATTGCTTCTCTCTTCGCCGCTGACACGATTTTCTTTGATCATAGAATTCTCTCTATTTGGAGTTGGATGGAGTTGCATCAAGCTAAGTGGCTTTTATAGCCGATCCGGATGCAGAGTTCTGTACGCTGACGAACCGAGCTCAAGCGTTCAGCAAGTGCGTACGGTCTGAATGTTCGTCAACGCACGGACGTGCTCAAAGGCCTGAGGTAACTTTGCTCCACGCCTTCCTAAGACATGCTTTTTTAACGTGTTCTTTGTTATTCGCGGCGGCAACAAATATTTAAGGGGAGTTTCATGAGCGTTGGCACAATTATTCTTATTGTCTTGGTTCTGATGTTGATCGGAGTCATTCCCACTTGGTCGCATAGTGCGAACTGGGGATATGGCCCATCCGGCGGATTGGGAGTCATCCTCTTAGTCGTTCTTGTACTTGTGCTGATGGGCAAGATCTAGCCGCACTTAATTGATCGCCACTTGGGTGCTTTGATGAATCACCTAAGTGGCCGAGGACACTTATCTTTTCCCCTGCCTGGCCTTTTGTTTTGAGCCAGTGTGCAAAAACTGCCGATACAAATCAAACCCCTTGAGCAAAAGAGGTTCCGAGGATGGTGCGAGCAAGCCAATCTTGGAAATTGCAATGGGCGCGAGCGCACTGAGCACAATCGGGTTGGCCATCAATCGCCAAGGCCTGGTTTTGTAAATAAGTGCTCCAATCGCCACCGCCGCGACGACCGCAGTTAAGGGATGTTTTTGCACAGTGGGTTGAACGATCAAATTTCCAGCCGCACGCGCTATTGAAGCGGCGCTGGTGGAGTCGTTTGGTGCATTCATGGCCAAATTCATTTGGCGGCGCGACTGCTCAAGCCTGGTTATCGCCTCATCCGAAATAGTCATGATGGATTTTTCTGACGCAGCACGGCAAGATCAGCCCGTACTTGATGTTTTACGATATCAAGCGCCTCCGTGCCGTAAGAGTGCTTAGAAGCGAATTGCCACAATCCAAGTGCAATCAGTAGGGGCAGGATAGGAATAGCGTAAAGAATCCATAGGCCCTGATTGGTTAGGCCCACGCTTATTCCCCATAACATGCCCGCCACTCCAGCGAACAGGACGGAGAGCAGGACGCAAAAGGCTATAGCGATTTCGCACACTGCACGCCGCCGCCAATCGATCACCATCCTCTTAAAACTCTCGGCGATGAGATCGGTGTACGCCTCCGCGTGATCTGCCAAAAGCTCAGGGTTTTTCGCCAGAATGAGAAGAGCAGGGTGGGTCATGAGCAAGCTATTTTGTTGAACAAGAGGATCGACTGGCCAAGCTGATCAAGGCCATTAGAGCAGCACCACTCGCAGCGGCAATCAAAAGTGCTTTAAGCGGATCGTTGGTAATGTACTGCTCAGCGCCTTGCTTTGCTTTTAGGGCTTGTTCCTGGACTAGCTTGCTAGTCTCCTGGACACTCGCCATGCCGCGATGAGCCAGAGAACCCACCTCGTTGTTGGCATTTTTCAACCATGGAGCCGTTTGGTGACGGATGTTTTCCATGGTTTTAGCAAGGCTCTGAAGCGCCTCGTCAGCCGCGCGTTGGGTTGACTTGATCGCTTCTTCAGCCGAGCGTGCAGCCTGCTCGGTGACGGCAGTCACCTGGTCAATGGGCTTTTGCGGGATCATTGGTGTACCTTCAAGTGCGCTCATTTTTTCTTCCCGACTTCATGGCCAATGACGCCGCCCACGGCTGCGCCGCCGACGGTCCCAACACCACTACCCCCGGTAAGTACAGCGCCGCCTACAGCGCCCACTCCCGCGCCGATTGCGGTGGCTTTATCCGAGGCACTCATGCCGGCGCATGCGCCGAGCGTGCTTGCGAGCGCCGTAATCAGTATTAATTTATGAATCGTTTTCATGACATCATCCTTAGGTTAAACAGTAAGTTTTAAAACCAGTATTGGGAGTCTTAAGACTTCCCGAAGCGTGCCTTGGCTTGCGCTATGCACTTGTCTTTTACATCTCCCGAAGACGCATCGCATTTTTCCTTCTCGACAGCGTAGGCAGCAGCTTTTTTATCGTCGCTGGCGTCTTTGCGAGCTTCGGCTTTTTCCTTGCTCGCTGCGGCCCGTGCGTCGGCGGAATTTTCAACAGCTTTTACGTCGGCCTTATCGATTTTGTGTTTAGCCTTCGCGTCAGCGGTTGCGCTGACCTGCGCTGCAGCGGCTTCCTTGCGACAGACGTCCTTGGCATTGCCGGTCGACTCGTCGCATTTTTCTATGGCAACGCTATAGGTCGCATTGGCTTTGGCAACGCTGGCGTTGTAGCGATTCCTTTCGCTCGGCCGATAATTTGCATATAGATCAGCTTTGCCGATTTTCTGCTTTGCTTTCGCTTCTGCTAAACAGATATCGTAGGGGTTAGCTTTGAGTGGAGCGCAGGCCAGTTTCGCCGCTTTGTATTCCGCCTCTAACTTTTCCTCGCTTGCTTTATAAGCGGACTTGTTCATGTCCTGGGCGAAAACGCTTGATGCGCTTACCAGTCCAATCCCTAAGGCTAATGCACGGATATTTAATAGGTTCATAATTTTCTCTCAAGTGAATGGCTTATGCCCGATGGACAGATATTAAAAAAATACGGGTGTGTGGTCTGTTGGGCAGCGCACAGATCAGTGAAACTCGCGACTGAATGCTTTGTTTAATTTCCGTCACAGGTATTGAAATTCAACACCCATGCCCTGTCGAAATAAAAAAACCGATCGCTATTGGCGACCGGTTTGGAAATGTAGATGTCTGGTCAAATCAGTTTCTTGCGCGCCCGGGATATGTTTTCTTCTTCGGCTCGTAGCATCATTTTGGAACGCAGTCGTGCCTCGGGCATTTGGTCTACGTGAACCGTATCAATCGAGAGTACCCTGGTTCTTGGTTGCGGTGGGTCGACGTTTCATGAACCCCAATCCGCCCAAACCAGCCAACATCAGGGCATAGGTTGCAGGCCCAGGTACCGATGCGGCCTGAAAGTTGAAGGAACCGCCACCTTGGCTGATTTTGAATCCACCAGCGAAGCTGCTTACTTGCGAAGAAGTATTGGTGAAAGACGACAAGGCCACGTTGTAAAACGGAGCTGGTGCGACGAAGAAGGCTGCCGTACCGGCTGCGGGATTGAAGGTTAGATTGGCGGCAGCGCTCGGCGTGAATCCACCGCCACCAGCGGGCGCCGTTGACACCGTGCCGGACAACAGACTTCCGGTGGCCAAAATGATTTCGCCAGTGGCGGTCTCGGTGGGGTTATTGCCTGCATCAAACCCAAAGATTGCTGCACCGTTGTAGCCATAAAGAGTGTAGCTTAGGGTGCTAAAGGTCCCAGAGGTGCCGACCAAGCTGGGGTCACCCGCGCTGACAGTCCCGGTACCGCTGAAACCGATGTACAGACCATAGTTGCTGTTCAAACCAGTGGGTACCAAGGTGGCGCCGCCAAGTTGTGCGCCGCTCATCGACAAAAAACCACTTTCAGTGAATGTGTTACCAGGACCAAATCGCACCGTGGCGTAGTCTGAGATCAAGACGTTGTCGGCTGTGAAGGCGGGGCCGTTCAAAGCCACACCAGACGGGTTGAGCGTAAACACCGCAAGTGCCGAAGCGCTGGAGCACAGTACGGCCAGGGCTACGGCCACGACGGTACGTTGCGCGAGCGATTTTGGGATTCGCGGGGCGCGCGAAAAATGGGGGATTGTCATGGTGAGCTCCAGGCGGGTAGGGGTGGCTCGAACGAGATCGTGCGAGTAGTTACATGGACCCCCTTACCCGACGTGCAAAGCACGGCATGGTTCGCTGTGTTTTGAAAAAAGGCTAAGGGATCACACAGCCCTATACTAGGAAAATGACTTTTGCTAGTCTGTTCGGTAGGACACTTAACTCTAGGGCAAAAGGAGCCGATTAAGGGAGCGTTCAAGACGAAGAGGGACTGGAAGGTGGTTTTAAAAAATGTTCTAGTGCTTGCCTACCGGCCATGGCCGTGGGAGCGGAGGCGCGCCCCAAGCGAAACAGCATGCAGGGCAGGGCGCTAGGTTCGCGCGCACCAAGCTCGGCGCCCAGCGCTTGGAGACCACCAGACAAGCGCTTTTGGGTTTCGGCACCCACCCAATCGGGGCCACTTATTTGCTGCACCAAAACAGTGCTGGCTGCCATAGGCTGAAAGGCCAAACCGTGATGCTCGGCGGCCAGCCACACGCGCTCTAAGGCGCGTCCGGCTTGCACATGAGCCGTATCGACGTTGGCTGCGTTTGACATCAGCAAGCCGATGTGCGGTGCTCCGGCACAGGGTAAGTAGCCCGAACGAAGGCCCAAGGCCAGGTGAGCGCCCATCAGATTGGCGGTGCGCATCAGGCCCCAAGAGCGCAGCCAGGCAAACGGCCAGCGCATGGCAAATTCCACCTGCAAGGCGGCCGGCGGCAAGCCCTCAAGTACTGTACCCTCCCAACCGCGCTCGAAGTGGATGGCGCTGAACATCTCATGGTGGAGGCCGCTGCGACGAAAGCGTTCGGTTTCCGCAATGCGGATCAAGCTTAGCGCCAAGCTGCGCTGTGGGCCGTCGGCCAGCCAGTGAACCCGCGTGCCAGAAACTTTATTCGCGGCGGCACTGATTTGCTCAAGCACGCCGCTGGGTACCGGCGCGCGTTGGTAAAAGCGCCGATTGGTGTGGCGAGTGAAGATGGCGCCGTCCAGCGGATCGAGCACGGGCGTGGCGCTCTGCCAGCTCAGTTCGACCACGCGTGAGGAGTCGATTCGCCAGCTCGCATGGGTCGTGAAACCCATGGCCTGAGCGCGCAGTGTGATGTTTTCAACCACCGCACCAAATGACATGAGGGTCAACATTTTTCGGTCTGGTCGCCTTGGCCAAGAGTCGTAGTCGGTGGCATGCAGGGTTACCGCTTGTGCGCCTACCTCCAGCCAGAAGTAGTGTTTGTTCTCCGCAGACGGTGCCTGAACTCCAGCGCTCAGAATTTGGTGCAGTGCGTCTGCGTGAGGAATCACGGGCCGCTCTTCAGTCGCCGCTTGGCTACACTCAACAACAAGCGCTGGATGGGATTGCGATTGCCGCCAGGCCGCCAAGTGTGATGCAATTTGTTGCTATAGGCATCAAAATGCAGGCCTCGCGGCGCGGCAATCAGTTTGCCTCGGCCTAAAACCAGTTTTAGCACCTGTGCCGCCGCCAAGCCGCTGCACAACTGCACTGCGATGGCAGTGGAGGGGCCACGGCGCTGCGCCAAATCAACGCGGCTAGGGTCAACCAGGTAAGACATTTGCAACATGCTGGGCGACAAGCCCACCAGGAAGCGCAGTGCCTGCTCGTCTTCGGTGTGACCTTCAAACTGAAAGTAGTCGTCGAAGCTCATGCTGCCTGGCAAAAAGTTGAGTAAGGCCGCACCCATGCCCAAGGGCGCGACCGTGACGGCCGGAATGCCCAAGGCGCGGCAGCGCGCAAATACCAGGCGACGTACGGGCAAGGCAAAAAAATCCAGCCCGTCGAGGTACACATTGCCGTCTTGTAAAAACGCGTCGAGGTTATCGGCGTCTAAGCCTTGATCGAACACGCGAATGTCAATGTCGGGGTTGATGTCACGCGCCATGGCCACCATCACGTCGGTCTTCTTCTTGCCGAGTGTGGCCATGGTGGCGCCCACTTGGCGGTTAAAATTAGCCAAGGCATAGGTATCAAAATCGGCGACCGAGAATGCACCCACACCCAAGCGCGCCAAGGTG
>JANLRI010000175.1:0-6885 GCA_031361565.1 Betaproteobacteria bacterium
CTTCGACGGCATCGATTTGCGGGAATCACAGGCGATGAACTTTAAGGCCGAGGATGAAATTCCACCGACGGCCTATGTGAGCGGCCGGATCAAGCTCACAAAGCCCAATATGGTGAGTCACTTTGAATATTTAAAAGGCAAGATTGATGCCGCCAAGGGGCAGGTTGCAAAGTTTACGATTCCTTCGCCCGCCATGGCTCATTTGCGAAGCGGTAGCAAAGACATCCCGGCGCCGATCTATCCCGATAAAGCTCAATACTGGGAAGATTTAGGCGCGGCCTATCGTCAAGCCATTGCCGATCTTTACGCAGCCGGTTGTCGCTACCTGCAGATTGATGACATTACGTTCTCTTACCTTGCGGATGAGAAGGTTCAGGCGATGGTCGCGGCCAATGGCGATGATGCGACGACCCTACATAAGATCTACGCACATGCAGTGAATTTGGCCCTTCGGGATCGCCCCACTGATATGACCGTGACGATGCATACTTGTCGGGGCAATTTTAAGTCGACCTGGGTGAGCGAATCTCCTTATGCGGGCGATATCATGGAGTCGATGTTTTCGACCAATGTCGACGCTTATTTTATGGAGTTCGATTCTGAACGCGCCGGTAGCTTTGATGTTCTGAAAGCTTTACCCGCGAACAAGCAGGTCGTCTTAGGGCTAGTCACTACGAAGTTTGGCGAGCTTGAGACCAAGGACACGGTGAAGCGCCGAATTGATCTGGCTGCCAAAGTTGTGCCTCTCGAGCGCTTGGCTCTGTCCCCGCAGTGTGGATTCTCTTCGACACACCATGGCAATAAGCTGTCTGAGGACGATCAGTGGCGTAAGCTCGAATTCATTGTCAAAGTGTCTGAAGAAGTTTGGGGTTAGCGCAGGCGCACTACCGTGGTTTGAATGAGCAGGAGTTGAGGCTGTGGACTTAGGAATTCAAAATAAGAAGGCGATTGTCCTGGGCTCTTCCCAGGGCCTGGGTTACGCCTGCGCGCGCGCCTTGGCAAGAGAAGGTGTGCATGTTTGGCTCAATGGAAGAGATGCAAAAAAGCTTGAAGGTGCGGCCGCAGCTTTACGGGCTGAGTTGTTGGCTGCCAATCAAAGCCAAGTCGCCGCCAAACTGGCCCTACCGCTAGTTCCTCAAGTGAGTTTTGTCGCGGGTGACCTGACGACGCCCGAGGGACGCTCGGCGATTCAAAACGCCTGCCCAGAACCCGATATTCTGGTGACCAACAATGCCGGCCCGCCGCCAGGAAAGTTAGAGGACTGGACGCCGGAGGTTTGGGCGGCGGTCCTTCAAGGTAATTTGCTCGGCCATGTATTCCTGATCCAAGGATTCGTGCGCGGCATGCAAGCTCGGCGTTTCGGTCGCATCATCAATATCACCTCAGCAATGGTGAAGGCCCCTCGCTCTCATCAGGGCTTATCAACGACCGCTCGCGCTGGTCTAACCGCTTTTTCGAAGGCCTTGGCCTTGGATGTCGCCAAAGACAACGTGACCCTCAATAATTTGCTTCCCGAGCGAATTGATACGCCGCGCCAGCAACAGCTCACTGAACGCCTGATGGCAAGCGAGGGCTTGGATTTTTCAAGCGCCCGTAAAAAGCTTGAGGCAAGTATTGCTGCCAAGCGCTTTGGCACGCCTGAGGAGTTTGGAGCGGCCTGCGCATTCTTATGTAGTGTGCAGGCTAGCTACATTTCCGGACAAAACTTACAAATTGATGGGGGATCGTTTCCAGGGCTTATGTGAGGAGTGGGCGCAAGGGCGATTAGTTTCGGTCAAAATCCCACAAGTTGGGAAATTCTAGGTTAAGTACAAAAAGTTATTAGAGTCCTGCCTCAATTATTTTGAAATTTGATTTCATTTTATGCATAATGACCCTCGAGGAAACACTGACCGGGATTGGCGCAATTGGGCCGATACGGTTGGAACTGAGGAGAGCTGATGAAATCGATTGAGCATTCGGCAGCAATTGCCGAGGCTGGCTATCTTGCCGGTCGAACACTTGAAAATGCCGCGCTAGGCAAGTTTGTCCTAGATCCCCATACCCAAATCCAAAGCCCGTTTCACCCTGAAGAGCTTGATCCTGCACTGAAGGAAGCTTCCGGCGATGGAAGTTCTGGCTCAGCCGTCCTGCGAGCCATTAGCATTCTCGAGGCTATTTCTCGGCATCAAGATGCACCTCAACTGGCCGACATTTGTCGCCTGGTTGATCTACCAAAAGCGACTGTTTACCGGATTTTGACCACGCTTGAGCACGCCGGTTATGTCTGTAAAGAGCCGGGTAGCAAGTCCTACACCTGCGGTGGCCGCTTATTTAAAATGGCCGGAAACGCCTTGTTGCGTTCGCCCAATCGGGCCGCACGTCATGGCATATTGGAAGAGCTTGTTGAGCAAATCGGTGAGACTTGCAACCTGACCGTACCGAGCGTCAATACGGTACTCTATTTGGACCGTGTTGAAGCGTCGTGGCCCTTAAAGACAGCCCTGGGCGCTGGTTCAAATGTGCCTCTATATGCCTCGGCCAGCGGCAAGTTGTTCCTGAGCTATATGAATCGTAAAAATCGTGAGCGCTTTGTGCGGACTACGCCTCTGGTGCGCTACACCAAAAAAACATTGCACGAACCTTCCGTATTGCTGCATGAGTTAGAGCAAATTCGTGTGCGTGGCTTTGCGCTGGACAATGAAGAATATTTACCAGGCATTTGCTGCATTGGCGTCCCTGTTCAGACGGACGACGGTACAGTTGTCGCGGCAATCGCTGCGCACGCACCGATCACAAGGATGAATTTGGAACAGGCGCTGGAGTATTTGCCACAAATGCGTGAAGCAGCCGACGCCATTGCGGCGACCATTGACTGGCAATAAGCAGAATTTCTAATACGCCAGGAACCTTTCTGATTCTGGCAATGCAGGGCGAAGGATGATCGCGCAATAGCGATCTTACTTCGCCCTTTTTGTATCGCCTTGGAGTACATTTATCCCTATGAATGCACCTACAGACCCTAAGCAACTCTCTGAAATCTCCTTAGACGACAAATATACTAAGTTTGAAGGGCTGGCCTTTATGACCGGCACCCAGGCCTTAGTGCGTTTGCCGATGCTGCAGCGACAAAGAGACTTAGCCCAAGGCAAAAATACTGCCGGTTACATCTCAGGCTATCGCGGTTCACCGCTGGGAGGGTTCGATCAGGCTCTCGGCAAGGCCAAGCAATATTTGGCGGAGAATCATGTCAATTTCCAGCCAGGGGTGAATGAAGACCTTGCGGCCACGGCTATTTGGGGCACGCAGCAAGTCAATATGTTTTCTGGCGCTAAATACGACGGTGTGTTCAGTATTTGGTATGGCAAGGGTCCGGGGGTTGATCGCTGCGGCGATGTGTTTAAGCATGCCAATATGGCGGGTACCGCGCCATTCGGAGGTGTAATTGCCTTAGCCGGGGATGATCACGGAGCGAAATCTTCCACCACGGCCCATCAAAGCGAGCAAATCCTCCAGGCCGTGTCCACACCAGTGTTGTATCCCGCCTCGGTTCAGGATATTTTGGATTTCGGCATACACGCCTGGGCCATGTCCCGCTTCGCGAGCCTTTGGGTGTCGATGAAATGTGTCACCGATATTGTGGAGTCCGGGGCGACCGTATCGCTCGACCCCAATCGAGTGCAACCAATTTTGCCGCATGATATTGCCATGCCGCCGGGTGGCTTGTCGATTCGCCCGTCCGAGCATAATTTTATTGCCGAAGAAGATCGTCTTCTTAACTATAAGCTGCCAGCGGTCAAGGCCTATATTCGCGCCAATGGACTGAATCGCTTGGAGTGGAGTCCTGCCAAGTCAAGAGTGGGCTTTGTGTCTGCAGGCAAGGCCTATCGGGATTTGCGTCAGGCGTTGGCCGACCTGGGTATCGATTCCAAGCTCGCAGAGCAACACGGACTTCGTCTTTATAAGCTCGGGTGCACCTGGCCGCTGGAAGAGCATGGCGTGCTGGCCTTTGCGCAAGGCCTGGACGAAATTATTGTGATTGAGGAAAAGCGCCCATTCATAGAGTCTCAAATTAAGGAAATCTTGTTCCGCGAAGCTCAGGCGGGTAACAAGGTGCCTTGTGTGGTCGGCAAGCAAGACGAGCATGGTGCTTCACTTTTACCTTTGCATGGTGAACTCACGCCAGGCCTGGTTTCGCGCATGATCGCCTCACGACTGCTACCTTCGCTGCATGATGAAGCGGGTCGAGTATTGCATGACCACATCTTGGCTCGAGTGAATTACCTCGATCAGAAAGAGGGTGGTTTGGCGAAAAGCGGAATGATCGCGGTCCGTCAGCCTTATTTCTGTTCTGGTTGCCCCCATAACACGTCGACGAAAGTGCCGGAGGGCTCGCGAGCGCTGGCCGGGATCGGTTGCCATTACATGGCCCAGTGGATGGACCGCAATACGTCCACCTTCACCCATATGGGAGCTGAAGGCATGACTTGGGTTGGCCATGCTCCTTTCACCGAAGAAAAGCATGTGTTTGTGAACCTCGGTGACGGCACCTATTTCCACTCGGGGCTTTTAGCGATTCGCGCCGCTGTCGCGAGTGGGGTCAATGCTACCTATAAAATTTTGTACAACGACGCCGTTGCCATGACCGGCGGGCAGCGTCACGACGGTAACCTGAATCCGATCACCATTTCTCAACAGTTGTATGGCGAAGGCGTCAAGCCGGTCATTGTGGTGACCGATGAGCCCGACAAGTATCCGGCGGGCCTGGCCTGGGCGCCGGGGGTCACGATCCGACACCGCGACGAACTTGATTCAGTGCAAAAAGAGTTGCGTGAGCAAGGCGGAATCTCGGCGATTATTTACGACCAAACCTGTGCCAGCGAGAAGCGTCGTCGGCGCAAGCGCAACGAGTTTCCTGATCCAGCGCGTCGCGCATTTATCAATGATGCCGTTTGTGAAGGCTGTGGCGATTGCTCGGTGGCGTCGAATTGTATTTCGGTAGAACCTTTGGATACGGAGCTTGGCCGCAAGCGCAAGATCAATCAAAGCTCTTGCAATAAGGATTTTTCCTGCGTAAAAGGGTTTTGCCCAAGCTTTGTGACTGTGGAAGGGGGGCAGGTGCGCCGACCAAAACAGAATAAGAGCGATGGGGCGGGCGCTTCATTGGCGCCGACGTTCCCAGCTTTTCCAGAGCCGGTGCTCGCGGATTGCTCGCAACCCTATGGCATTTTGGTGGCTGGTATCGGCGGTACGGGTGTCATCACCATCGGCCAAATCATCGCCGTGGCAGCTCATCTCGAAAGCCGGGCGGCTTCGGTACTGGATATGTCGGGACTGGCTCAAAAGGGCGGGCCCGCCGTAAGCCATGTTTGGGTCGCAAATCGCGCCGAAGATATTCACTCTACGCGTGTGGGTACCGGGGCGGCGGGATTGGTTTTGGGTTGCGACATCATCGTGACGGCAGGCAAGGATTGTCTGCAGCGCATGGATCCGGAGCGCACCCACGCTTTAGTGAATGCGACCACTGCCCCTACGGCTGCTTTTGTCAAAGATGGCAATTGGCAAGCTCCCGAAGGTGCTATGGAAAGCGCTATTCAAGAGGCTACGGGCGCGGCCAATGCAGATTTCGTGCAAGCCAACAAACTCGCCACTGGCCTGATGGGCGACGCCATTGCCACCAACATGTTTATGCTTGGCTATGCCTATCAAAAGGGGTGGCTACCGGTGCACGCCGAATCTTTAATGAAGGCCATCGAGCTCAATGGCGTGTCGATCACCTTCAATCAGAAGTCCTTTGATTGGGGCCGATATGCGGCGCATGACTTGCCCGCCGTTGAGCGTATTGCGGCACCTGCTCAAGTTGTATCGATTGTACCCAGCCTGCAAAGACCGAAGTCGCTGGATGATCTGATTGCCAAGCGGGTCGAACTATTAACGGCCTATCAAAACAGCAGCTACGCCCAGCAATATCAAAGTTTTGTGGGCATGGTGCGGGCCGAAGAAGCCAAGCACGGGTTGGGTGAGAAGCTCACAGAGGCGGTAGCCAAATATCTCTACAAGCTCATGGCCTATAAAGATGAGTATGAAGTCGCTCGTCTGTATGCCGACCCAGCCTTCAAGGCGAAACTGGACGCCCAGTTTGAACCAGGCTATTCGCTGAAGTTTTACTTGGCCCCGCCGCTTCTGGCGAAGAAAAATGATCAAGGCGAACTCATCAAGCAGTCCTACGGGCCGTGGATGATGAAGGCTTTTGGAGTCCTGGCGAAAATGAAGAGTTTGCGTGGAACAGCCTTTGACATATTTGGGAAAACAGAGGAGCGTCGCATGGAGCGCGCTTTGATCGCTGAGTACCGCGTACGGATTGAGGGGCTATTGCCTAAGCTTTCACCAGCGAATCATAAAACGGCATTGAACATCGCTGCCGCGCCGGAAGAGATACGTGGCTATGGTCACGTTAAAGAGCGCAACGTCAAGATCGCTGCCGACAAGGTGAAGGCCTTGCTCTGGGAGTTTGAAAGTGGTGGTGCGGCCGATGGAATAACGGGCCATCGATCAATAGAGATTAAACGAGTCGCCGCTTAAACCAAAAAAATAAGGGCGGGGATTCTACTGAATCACCGCCCTTTATATTAAGAAGAATCGTTCAATGAACGATCCTTTTTTTCGCTGGCGTTACTCAGATCGGTGAAGATCCATGTTCTTGGTTTCTGGCAAGAACAGCGCACCAATGACGAAGGTCATTGAGGCGATGATAATTGGATACCAGAGGCCCTGATAAATATTTCCGGCCGCGATCGACAAGAATGTTGCCGTAAAGGGTAGGAAGCCGCCGAACCAACCATTACCAATGTGGTACGGCAGGGACATTGAGGTGTAGCGAATCTTGGTCGGGAACAGTTCAACCAG
>JANLRI010000180.1:0-7572 GCA_031361565.1 Betaproteobacteria bacterium
AAACGCCGCCGGCACAATGAGCAAGATGCCCATGGCGGTCACAACCAGTAACACGGCTAAATAATTTCCAAAAACGAGATCGCCCTTTTTCTCAAAAAGACGGTCGGCCACAAAGCGCGTGAAGGCGAGTTGAAAGCCGCCGGTGAGCACTAGGCTCAAGCCGATAATGTTGGTCACCGTCACCTGGAACTGAACGACTGCGAGATCGGAGCCCCGCGTCGATACGGCCAGAAATCCGATCAGGAGCATTCCAAGAATGGACAATACCCAAGGCCCAGAGCTGATAAGCCCGGCGAAGGCATAGGCCTTCAGCAAGGACAGCAAAGTGTCCTTTCTGATTAGCTTTCGGAGCTCAAACCCAATGCCTGCCATTTCAATGCGCTACGGGTTTATTCGCGAGGTCCACGGCTTGCCCTGTGGCTACCGCCCAATCGTAAAGATCTCGATACTTTCCAAACATCATTTCCTGGGTGTAGTATTTTTCAACGCGAGCGATGCCGGCGCGTTGGGCCGCATAGTATTTATCTTCATTGCTTAGAAGTGCTACGGCAGCATTGGCGAGGGCCTCAGGATCGGAGATTTGCACAATGTCGCCCGCTGCACCCAGGGCTTGATCGGCTTCGTCGAGGCCAAAAACTAACTGACGACACGAACCCACATCAGTCGCAATCGCTGGCACCCCGGCCGCAAAGCCCTCCAACAGTACGAGCGGCAGCGCTTCACTGATCGAGCTCAGAATACCCAGACCAACGTTAGGCAGGAGATCGTCAATTTTTTGAAAACCGAGAAATTTCACCTTATCGCTCAGGCCTAAGGAAGCGACGATCGCATGGCATTCCTGGGCATAGGCTTTATCCTCATCCTCGGGGCCGGCGATCCACGCTTCGGCGTCCGGGAGGGTTTGCACCACGGTTCTCATTGCTCGGATAAAAGTCTTGATGTCTTTAATGGGTACAACTCTTCCGATTAAGCAAAGCGTCTGAGGGATCTTCTTGGGGCGCTTTTCTCGTAGGGCGGCAAGTCGCGCTAAGTTGATACCATTGGCCACATTCATGGTGCGCTCGGCAGGGGCTCCATCCGTGATTTGACGTAAGCGGTTGGTCTCATAGAGCGCGATGATTTTATCTGCGGCCTGATAGCAGAGCTTACCCAGGTGCTCGAACTGACGAATCCACATCTCTCGGAAATAGCCGAGTTGACCTGGGTCCTTTTCAAAGTGACTACGATTGTCGCGAATCCATGAGGACTGGTAGAGGTCAATCTTTCGCTCTTTGGTGTAGATGCCGTGCTCTGAAAGTAACAAGGGCTTGCCGGTTTTGTGACGCAGCATGGCGCCAAGAAAGCCCGCGTAACCGGTCGAGATGGTGTGATAGCAATTGGCTGGAATAAGAGAGTCGGCAATCTTGAGCATGGTCCAGATCGGACCGTGCATGATGCGCACCGTCCAAAAATAATCGACGAACGAAGGGTCGGTTGAATACTTTCGATAACTATCGGTAATTCGCGCCCAAGACTCCTTGCCATACAAAAATGCATTTTCAGAAAGTCCGCCGCCGTCGCGAAGCATCGGAATGGCCGTGCGCAGCATCTCACTAGCCCTCTGCTCGGCGTCCTTCTTGTCGGGCCCAGTGCGGGCCTGGCGAAAAGCGTCATGCATTTGTTCGCTGAACTCGAAAGACTTTTTATCCTCGTACACTTTGCCCATGGGCGGCATGCTCTTGGTGTCGTGCATATAGTGACACTCAAGATGAATAAAATTATCGGGTAAGGCGAAGCGCATTTCACCGTAGTCTTCGCGTCTGCTTCCCAAAAAAACTGCGCCGAAACTTAAATTAGGGAAGCCTCGAATGACTTGATTCACCCAGCTCGACACTCCCCCCGCCACGAAGGGGAATGTGCCTTCGAGCAGCAACATCACATCCACGTGCGGGGCTGTTGGAAAAGGCTTGTCCTTAGTTCCAGTATTCATAGGCGGCGCCCAGCGTTTTCGATGAAGGTTTCTCTTTTAATTGGCTCAAGTTGAGTTGAACTTTATTCAGATCCCTACGCTCGAAAGCCATCTCGGCATAGTAGGGTAGGAGTTGAACTTCAGGCATTCCCAGACTTCTGGCGTGATTCAAGGCATGCTCGGCTCCATCCGGCCGTTCCTGCGATAAAAGTACGCGCGCGCACAAGAACCAGAGGCCAGCATCGTCTGGTTTGATGGCCAAGGCTTGCCTAGCATGCTCCATCGACTGATCGCCGCTATATCTGCGCATGTCGCCTTGTACCATGCGCTGGTAAATGAGTTCCCAGTTGAGTTCGGCTAGGCGACGGTGCGCAGCATAAACCTCTTGCGGCTCATTGGTTGTTTTAAGTTGCTCCTGTTCGGTCAAAATACGCTGCGAAATCTTTTTCTCTTTGCCGTCGAGCAGGCCGTAGGCCAGCAAGCGGATGTCTTCGACGGAATCCGTCAATAAGGAGCGCAAGAGATCCGCTGAGATTTTTCCGGGCGCATCTTGCAGAGCGAGCTGCGCGTTGATGCGCTCGCTGGCCGAGAGCGAGGTATCCATAACATTGACCCGCGCCGACACTTTGCGCCTTTGTTGGGCCGAGGCGCGTTGTACAGAGAAGACGGGCTCATCTACCGCGAGCACCGGCTCAACCTTATGCTTGGCTCGAAAGGCAAAGCCAATTTGGGCGGAAAGTGTGAGTAGGACACCAAGCAGGGGTACGGACAGGCACAAAAGTAAGGAGAGTCCCCAGGTCAACAACTTCGGATGTTGAGCGGTGATGGGAACTTGCAAAAGCGCTGCAAACGCCGCAACGGCGGCACTGGCCACATGCAAACTGAGTGCTACCTCCAAACTGTTGGCCTGTAACGTGGCTGCGTTGCTCGCAAGCGACCCAAAACTTGCGAGCTCGCCAAGGATAGCGATCACCGTCAGGATAAGGCTTAATATTAAAGAGACTTTATTGATCGACGCGGTGCGTTGTAGACCGTTCGCAGAGTGCTTCAGGCGGTTTGCGATATGGGGCGATTCAGTGGCGACATGTTCAGTTTGCATAGCTTAAGAAGATCATCAAGGCTCCAGATTACTTCGACGCGGTCAATGGCCTGATAGTGTGTCACGATTCTGGCGCTTGTGAAGTCGAGTTGAAACTTGGTTCTAAGGTCATCTTCAATGCGTTGCAGTATGCCCTCTACCGCGGCATAGCCAGCCAAGGGCATCAGTAGAATATGAACGAACTCCTCCGGGGTGTTGAAATCCCAGCAGAAATCCGTTTGGCGTCGGGTCCGTTGAAGGTAATCGAAAAGACTATTGTTGACCTGTCCATGAGGAACGCGGAAGGCTAACAGGCTCGATTCGATCTTGGCCTGGTCGTAGAGTCGCTTGGTGCGTATCAATTCTAGGGCGAAATCCGGTGGGCAAGCCGGGAAGACAACTTTGATCGGCCGGATAGCGCGACTTGCGAGCAGAGCATCAGCGTAATACCCGAGCATCACTGTCATCAATTGTAAATTCTCGGCGTTCAGTGCGAGAAAGGGCAGGTTACTCACCACCAGCATGCCGAGCAAGGTGCCGTCCGAACAGACCACCGGCGCGGCGACTAAATACTTGCTTGTAAAAATGGTCGCTTGCTCGGAGCGAACGTGAATCAATTGTTTCTCGAATAGGGCCCTTTCTATGAGGGGGTCATTCGCGAAGAGTTCGGCCACATCGCCAATGTGAGCTTCGGGAGTGGGCAGCAAGGTATCGCCGTCCGCTGCGAAAAGGCTCGCACTCTCGACCTCGCAATTTTGTGCAATCAGGCTGAGTAAGGCTTGGGTCTGGGTCAAACGGCCTGCGTCCTGTTGGGCAAGCGGCAAGATGGCATCGAGACTATCTCGTAAGGTGACAGGTTTGACTAAGAGTTCATGCTCTAGCCTTTGGTGGGACAGGCGCAGCAGATAGTGATGCCGAGTAATCGCTCGCAAGCGATCCTCCAGGTACCCGTTTGCCTCTTTCGTCTTAATGTTTCTTGATCGAAACACATCACTGTATTGGCCGAGCACCAGGACCAGCACGAAGCCACCAAGAAAAAACTGCTTGGGGAGGGGTTGATTGAGTGGACCGAAAAAGCGAACGTATTCAAACCAAATGACGACGAGAACAAAGGTTTGGATCAGTCCAACTAAGCTCCCATAACGTAAGGTGAAAATGGCGGGCACCAACCATATCCACGGGAAATCCTCTTTTACACCAAGTGGGTCGCTGGAGTCTAGCCAGATGTTCATAGCCAGTGCTGCGGCAAGCGCAAACAAAGACTCCGCCAGCATACTTAGATTTCTTTTGTTGAGAAGGCTAACGAACGCTTCGGAGATTTCTTGGGTGCCGTCCTGTCGAACCCGAGACGAAATTCGCTTTAAAAAATCTATCACAGTGAGATGCTAATGCAGTTCACTATTTCGAGCTAGGTGTCGCGTTGATCGGAGCCGTTAGTTGCGCTATCAGTTTTTGGGCGACGGCCGAAAGAGCCTCTCTACTCCAGCCGCTTTTGCTTCCAGCGGCTGTCCAAATGACTGCACCGGTATTGAGGTCTTGGATTTGAAGGGTGAGGCCCACCGCCGGTTCACCATCTACGCCCACCTTATAGCGCCACTCGTCGACGGTTCCGGAAATCGCAAAGCGAACCTTTTCGCTTTTTGCCCACACCAAGGCCTGTTCCTGTGCTTTGCGCTCCACCGGATCGAAGATGCTCTCCGTATTGAGGCTTGAGGGATAGCGCTTAAGGTTTTTGACACCACCGGCGCGAATCAGACTCTCCAAAATAGCTTCCGCGCGCAAACCTGCTTGCGGTGTTTCGGTGAGATTGAGAATGGGTAGAAGCCCCCAGCTCGCCGCTTTGTCGAGTTCGGCAGGAAGGCTTTGCACCTGAGTCGTCGTGCAGGCGGTCAACATTCCAAGGAGGATGGAGAGCGCGAGCATGGCCAGCGCCCGATACTTAGCGTTTAAGTATCCTAGCGTCACACAGTACAAGTTGAAGGCTGATTGTTGAGGCATAGCCATGAACACATTTTCAATCCACCGATGGTGGCTTTCAAATCAAAAAAAGTAGTTGTATTTTAGGCCGATCTCGGTGGAGCCGTGGCTAGACCCTGGGGTAGCGCTAGAGCTTTGAACATACAGCAAAAAGGAGTCGTGTCCTAGCACGGAGCCGGCTAGCCCCGCGCGCAGATTGTAACCCGCTCCAGTGAGTGAGTTGTAGCGTATACCCAACTGCGCAAAGGGCTGGAGGGGGCCTCGACCTTGTGCTCGATACGGTTCGCTGGTGCTTAAGTAAATATCGGCTTGGGTGTAGCTGTTGGGTAAGAAGAATTCTGAGGGTTGGTTATAACCCGGCGGAGTGATCATATCGGCCAAGGCGTCGGTGCCTGCACGTCGGTTAAATTGAACTCTGGCCAGTTCCGCCTTCAAGGTCCAGCCAGGCTGAAGTTTTTCGATTTGGTGCGCGTACTCGAACCTGAAATTGAATCCAGAGCCGAGCAAAGTGTTTGCTTGTGTTAAATATCGAGCCGCACCCATCGAAAGGCTGGCTGAATCCCGTCCAGTGATCTGGTGGCTAAAACGCGCCTGCACTGAATCCTTCATGCCCGCCATTCTTAAAGCTGGTGTTTCGCTGGCGGGCGCGTAGTGGGCAAGCTTTAAGTTCACCCCCCAACCGCGTTCGAAGCTCGCCTGCCATTCGCTTTGAATGGCGGTAAAGTCGCGAAGCAAATGGTGACGTTCCAAGTTGACGCCAATGAAACCTTTATCCACAACCGCTTTAAGCCCCAAGGTTACTTTTTGCGTATTGAGCGGTAGAAGTGCACCAAGATTGCCTGGGGCATTTTGCCATTCAAGTTTTCCGTTCGCGACGCTGGAGCTTACTAACCAACGCTGATTAAAGCGCCATGAGCCGGAAAGCGTGGTGTCGTGGTAGATAATGTCGGAAAACCGTCCCGACACTGAGGAAAGGCTAACGCCACTCACGTCCTCCGAAAGCGTTGATAAAAAGGAGCGATAGGCTTCCTGATTGTCGGGTCGAGAAGCTAGTGTTTCAAATGCAGAGGTCTGCGCTTCGGCGGTCCTGCTAATTTGTTTCATCGCCTCAACGCGATCATAGCGCGGTAGCCAGTCCGACACCTCATCAAGCAGCTTCGCAAGTTGAGTCTTGTCTTGGGTGGCGAGTGCCACCGAAAGATTGGCCCAGGCGGGGCGACTTAGCGCATTCGCATAACGGGTTAAAAGCCAAGCACGCGCGGACTCTACTCCCTCTTTGCTGAGCAAGTAGGAGAGCGCTATTTCGCTCGCACTTGCGCGCTCGCCGGCTTGGTCAGTTCGATCTTCTCTTGAAGCTTGTCTTGTTTTCGTCGCTTCGCTCTGCGGCAGGTCACTCAAAGTGCGACGAACGCTTTCCGCGAGTAGTTGCGACGAGACCAGGGCGGCGATATTGCCTGAGGCCATCTGTGCGGTGTCTCGCGACGGGTCACTGTCGTGCGGACGACGCGCGATGTTGAGCTCTCGGTCCTTGATCAGAGTGGCTAAAAGTTTTTTCGCAGAATCCGCCGGAGCGAATTGAAGCGCCAGAGCGACCACTCGATCCCTAGTCTCATGGCGGGTGTAAAGCACCTTTTCTGGCATTTTACGCATCTCGGTCCAAGCCTTCCGTCGCAGGGTCCAGGCAGGATCGGGCATTCCTGCTGTTTCGAGAGCATCTGCATAACTCAGCCGCCACAGATAGTCGTCATTTTCCTTGGCCTGCTTTGCAAAGAACGGCAGGGCGCGTTGCGGTTCACCAAGGGTCAAATAGGCGGCCCCATAGACGCCCCAATAGGCCGAGTCCTTCATGGCAACGCCATGCCATTGCCTGAGTAACTGCTCGAGTGCTGGAGCCTTCTTTGCAGCCATTAAGAGCCAGATGAGGCCCACCCGTAGACTCGCGTTTTTAGGCTCGATGCGGAGTGCCGCACGGTAGTCGCCTAAGGCCTCTTGAAATCGTCCTTGAGCTTGAAAGTAACTCGCTCGCGCTTTTAAGAAGTCTAAATTTGTAGCGAGCTCCTGGCGTTGGTCTTCGCGTAGATATCTCATTCCCAATTTGAGCTCTTGCTCGGCATCTCCCTGCAGCCAAAGAATAGCCGCGCGCTTGAAGGTGGTCATCTTGCTATCTATGAGAAAGGCTTGGAAGGTCACTGCTGCCGCTTGCACCACGGAACTTTCTTCAAGCAGGCTTGCGAGTTGCTCTAGGTCCCCGCTTTGCGCTGAGCCTAGTTCAAGGGCATGGCTGTACGCAGCGACAGCGACGGAAGTTTTTTGTGAGCCTACGGCAAAGTCTGCCAAGGTGCTCCAGTAGCGGATCTTCTTGTCGATCGTGCTGCTCAAAAGTTCTCGATTCTTCGCTATCGACTCAACGGCAGCCAATGTCTCAAAAGCGAGCTTGATCTGGCCGCGTTCTGCCAAGGTATTTGCCATGAGGACAGCGCGAGGAATATCCTTCCCGTGGACCTGATCCATCTGGGAAATGGTGCTCACCAGCAATTCTGAATTGTGAAGTCGCGCGGCCAGGGAAAGC
>JANLRI010000204.1:0-12967 GCA_031361565.1 Betaproteobacteria bacterium
CAAACACCTGCCAGCAAGAGTTGTCCGAGGTGATCGGCAATGACCGGGCTGGACTCGGCGATTCGGAAACTTGTCGATGAGCGTCGACAGCTTGAGAACTCCTGGGACTCAACACGGGGAAATTGGAGTGACTCCCGCAGAGAAGAGTTCGAGGGAACGATTGTCATGCCCCTCGTGCGGGCCACCGCGGATACTGTGCGCGAGATGGAAGCGATCTCATTGTTAGTTCAAAGCGCATTGGCAATGTTGTAACGGCTTCGAAAATGGCTAGAAGAAGAACGATGATCCACATTCGCCGCCTGCCGATGTGAAAACCGGCATGACTCCGATGATGTTTCGACGTCGCGAACGGCGGAGTCCATGCCGCCGACCCGAAGACTTCACGGCCCGAACGATAACGGCCACCACCCCTAAATCAGCGCCGATACCCAAATCGAGTAGCGTCAAACACAAGCCTCAAGTCGTCGCCGAACAGGGAAGTTGCCTAATGCCCGATCAGAACAACAGTAGGCAGATATCTTCGCTTGAGCAATCTCGACGCACTGCCGAGTCAGATATTCAGCGGCTTGAGCAGACCGTCCGTGAGACGAATCGGTTGCTCGATCGTCAGAAACAAGATGCTCAGCAACGAATTCGGGACTGTGAAGGCCAGATTTCTCGACAGAAGCAGAATATTCGAGATTACTCTCGGCAGATTGATGAATTGAAGCGGCGCCGCTAAGTCGTCACCATCTATTTGGCGGCGTGCGATAAGCCTTCTCGGTGTCTAGGAAAATATAAGTAAGTCCTCATACGGAGCATTCTGGAGAAACGGAAATAGGGAGAAGTCATGGCCTGGTTGCGTGGTAGGGCGAGAAAAATTGAGGACCTGGAGTCCGACCGAGACGCGGAAGAACCCAAGCGAATCGAGCATCTGGTGGCAGCGACCGACACCGTGAAGAGTGCTTCACCAGTGGTGCATATCGGTGGACCCATCGAGTCGCCAGACGATCCGAGCGATGCGGAGGAGGACCTAAAATTGGATCTTCAACCGGTCGTGGATATCCCGTTTGATCCGAAAGTAGCTCGTGGTGAACAGCTTCGGCCAGCCAGCGACGCTGCGATCACATATGGCGACAAATGCACCAAGGCAATTGCAGCTTACGGCAAGGTCATAGAGACAGTGAACTACGCAAATAGTGCTCGGGAAATGGCCACGCGCAGTAACGAGATTGGGCGTGAAAACCTGTTAAGGGACGCCTCCCGTTATGACCGGGAGTTTGTATCCCTGTACAAAGATTTTCTTGCAACCTGTGTGGCGGCCAGAGAAGCTGGAAACGCGTACTGGTTTGAATGTGAGACTGCCGATGTCACCGACCCGGATTACTTTCTCAACGCCGTCGCGAGAAAAACCTATAGCTCCTGCGCAACATTCGTACACGTGGCTCGGCACGATTTCCCGGCAGCACATCGTCCATTTATGTCGACTGCAGAGAGTGTCAATGAAGCGATTCAAGCAGACATCGCAAGGCCTGGCGAACCGGGATTTGTCAGCGCTGTTTATCACGATCTGGTTGACGAAGACCTTTCGATGGCCCCCGTCAGCTCAGATGAGTTTTCAACGGTGCCCGAGACAAGCGATCCTGAGTCAGCGTGGAGACTGACGCAGATGACACTCGATGAAGTACGTGAATGGACCTTGACTGTTCTTTCGGACAAATTTGATCGGGTTTCCTTGAATGACTACGGGAACGTGATGGTTACACTTCCCGGTGGCCGTGTTTTTTGCAAGCCCATTGAAGGATCTAACAATCGAGTGTTCCTCACGATTGATACTCCCGTTCTTTTGGACGTCCCGGAGACTGCCGACCTTTACGAACTGCTTGCGATATCCGCCCCCTCATTTCCGTTTGGAGCGCTCATCTGCGGCGCCGGAGGAGAAGAAGGCAAGATCAGTATCGGGTTCGGGACCAAGCTCATCGCCGATTGCCTTCCGCCCGACATCTTTTTTTCGCTGTTGAACTCATACTGGCAGAGTCGGTCAGGCAGGTGGCAGCGCTTCAACCGTTGACCGGCGGTTATCCCCTCCAGTAAAAGGGTTGCTTGGCAAGCTGAAGTGGTGACGGAGCTAATGTTGCTGAGGGCTAGACGGTAGGTGCGCGGGTGGTTTAGATCACCGGCGAAGATCTCGTCGTTGCTGAGCGTGAGGGTTCGGGTGAAGCGGTAACCGAGCGCAAGCGTGTGGTGGTCATAGTGGTTGGACAGCGCGTGTCCGTGACTTGTTACGGATACGCGAAAAATCCGCCAAGCTTTTCGTCTTGGCGGATGATCGTTTGTGTGCTTAGTTTATGCTGCGAGTTGTTCGTCGTGGCTGGCGGCGAGGGTGGGGCATTGTTGGGCGAGGCGGGCGAGTTGTTTGGGGTTGAGGGTTGGGGCTCGTCGTTTGATGAACAGGGTCGATGGTTGGGCGGGGATTGTGTAGGCGAGGTGGAAGGCGATGAGTCTGCCGAGAGCGTTGGTGAGCCTGGCGGGGGAGGTGCCGAGGGCGTGGGCGAATTCGGCGTGGTTGATCGTGATGGTGGTTTCGTCGTTGTTGGGGAGCCAGGCGACGAGTTGGGTCCATGCGAGGTATCCGGTGGGGCCGGTGGTGGAGGGCCAGTAGTAGCGGCTGTAGGTGGATTCGGGGTCGTGGATATTCGACGTTGGCGTGAATGCTGCACCAACGGTTAGTAGTCCGTTGACGGGTTCGGGGCAAAGGGCGAATTGGCTCATCGTGTACCCCGTTCTGTGCCGATGTTGTGGTTGAAGGTGGCGCCACCGCTTGTGGTGTCTTGTTGGTTTTTGGTTGCGTGTGTGGTGTTGGTTGGCATGGTGAGGGTCCTTTCGGATCGATGGTTCCCCGGGTTGTTTTGCGGGGGTGCTGGGCGTGTTTGCCCGGCAGCCGTTGGCTGATGGTTTTGCTGGTTGGGTGGCTGGTCAAGGTGGTGGGTGCTTGGTGGCTTTGGGCAAGCGGAGCGTCACCGCAGGTGTGGCCGGAGGCATCGGGCTCCCCTTGACCAGTCGGGAACCGATCAGCACACGTACTTGTTCGCCCGCCGATGGCCATTGTTTCCGCCAATGTTGATCCGGCCCGGTTGCTTAGGTTTTGTTCAGGTCTTGTTTTGGGTACGGGTTAGGTGCTCGTATGCTTGGGTGTAGCGGTGATGTGGCCTTCCCGCCGATGGCCTGCCCGTGAGCCGGTCCTGGTAGTGGTTCCGCCACCGCTGCCAGGACCGCAACCTTTTCTTGGGGCGCAGCCGCCTTGGTAGGGGAGTCGTCGATCGGTTCGACGTCCGTTTTCGGGAGCACCGGTCCCGCCAGGTCGCTAGTGCCTATGACCCACGCCGAAGGTTGCTGAATCGGAAGGCTGTGGCGATATCGAGGCTGTCGCAGTCGGTGAATCCGCAGGAGTGGCAGGGGATGGTTTGGGTGATGTCGTTGTCGAAGTCCCAGGGGCCCGTGTCGAGTCCGTAGTTGTCAGGTTCGAGGTCTCGCTCGTAGTCTGCGTGTTGGGTGTTGAGGGTTTCGGAGAGGTTCATGGTCAAGGTTTCCGTTCTGCGTTTGGGTGCCTGGGTGGCGCCTGCTGGTGAGCACGGTTTGCCCGAGCCACGGATGTGGTGGTGGCTGGAGCGGTGGGATGGGCGGAGCTTCTCAGTGGCGTGGGTCCGGCCTCGGCCGCTTGACGCCCGCAGGGTGTGAGGCACGGCAGTGAGGTACCCTTCCCACGTAGAGCGCAAGCCACGGGCAGGGTGAGTGAGTCCATGGAGGTGACAACCCGTTTGCGTACCCAACTCTGTCGACGGAATTCCGGTGAACCTAGTTGATCTGTACACCTATGACTGTGGTGTCGACGTCTGTGTGCGTGGTGGTTACTGGGTGTCGGTCCATTGGGGCCAAATGTTGGCGGGGTGGAGCCCGAGTTTGATGGCGAGTTTGTCTGCTGAGTAGTAGGGGATGCCGGTGGTTTTCCATCGTTGGATGGTGCGGACGGGGTAGCCGCTTCGTCGTGAGAGTTCGCAGTAGTTGGTGCAGGTGACATGGTCGAGTGGGAATCGTGGTTGTCGGTGCCGTTTGGTGGTCATGGTCTGCTCCTCGTTTTGGGTGCCACGGGTGTGGCATAGCGTTCGGGAGGCGTAGGGCCGACGGTCAAGGTGACGTCAATGGGTTTGCCCGCAGGGACGAATTGGTGAGCGCAGCGAATCGGTCGCCCTTGACGTGACCGCAGCACGTTGGCAGCCTCACTAACGAAGCGATGCGTGACCCGTGCGCAAGTACGAGTTCTTGGGCCACGAGACTGGCCTTGAGGACCAATTGGCTATCTTGATGGTTCGTTCGTCAGTGCGTGTTGAGGTCGCGGGTGAGGACGGTGAGTCGTTGGCGAAATTCGGTGACGACGGGACGGAGCGCGTCGAGTTCATAGCGGAGTCGATCATCTCGGGCTTCGAGTTCACGGTAACGATCCGATAGGGTTATACAGGTCTCAATGAGCCGAGCGATTTGGTCTGACGGAAGCCCATCGCTCATGGCAAAGGAACGACGAACAACCTCAAGTTCATGCGCGGCCAGTTCCATCCCGTTGACACTATCGAACTAGTGTTCCCTCGGTTGAAAATGGTTTCGCCAGACGGTCAGCCTCTCCTGTGGGACCCCGTTTTTTTTGTCATACCCCCGTCGTATGGTGAGTTCATGGACATTTTTGATGCAGACGAAATCGCCGATCTTGTTCTCTCGCGACGGTTGAGGCGAATCGTTGCCAGATTGGCTGTCGTGGCCCTAGTTGTCGTTCCTGGTGCGCAACCGTGGGTGTTGCGGCAAGCTCAGGCCAAGATTGAGCGCGAAACCAAATCACTTGTCGCATTGTTCATGCCAAAGCTATCGATACCGTCGTCGTCCGCGAATCCAAGTTCGGCGTCGAGGGCCGTGCTGATGATCAGCGGTAGGTGAGCATTGCGGGACACTGTTGCGCAAGGAACCCACTGCCGGTTGTGAGTCGACAGTGGGCTCTTGTGGTCAGGTGAGTGGTGGTCCGTTATAGTTCCAGCTGGTGGTATGTGCACTGATGATCTTCGTGACCAGTTCTTGCATCAACGTGTTGGTGTAGTGGTGAGCGAAGGTGGTTCGCCATTTTGGGTCTTCGCACGATTGGTATTGGTAGCAGCGCACCCACTGGATTGCTTGGGCCAAGTCGGCGATTGTGTCGAGTGGAATCCGTGTCGTGCGGACCTCGGGCACTTCGGAGATGAACGGTGCCTTCTCGGAGTAGCGGTAGGCGACGGAGGTGGTCATTTGGCAGACCAGCTCGGTGAGGACGTAGGTCCGATCGCCCTCTTCGTCCAGGTTAAGTCGTTGGGTCAAATTACTGTGTTCGCTGTAGACTTTTCGGATGTTGAGTTGGTGGCCAATATTGACCAAAACGGCCAAGTGGTCGATGTGTAGCTCCATGGCAGACATGATGGTGACCGATTTCCGGTGAAGACCCCGACCCTCGATGTGAGGGCCGGGATACTCCGTCGGGTGGGTTCAGATCACCCCGCCTTCGGCTGAACCTTCGGAGCCAGTGTCGACGTTTTCGGGTGTGGTCGTTGCAGCTCGTGGTCGGCTGAGGAACTGGCAGGTGCCTGCGATGGCGTCGAGGGTGTATACCGTTTCGCCTTGGTCGTTTGTGTACTTACCACTGGTGATGCGGCCTTCGATGGCGACGAGGTGGCCTTTGTCGGTGTGTTCGTGGATGGTTTCGGCGAGCTTGCCGAATGCGGTGAGGGGTACATAATCGACGGTGTTGTTGTATCCGTCGATGGCGAGGGTGAAGTTCACTCGGGCTTTGTCGCCGGTTGTGTAGGTGAGTCGTGGGGTTTTTGTGATTCGGCCTATGAGATGCAGATTGTTCACTGATTTTCCTTTCGGGCTGCGGTGCCGGGGTGGCGTTCGCTGGTGAAGCCGTGTTGGCGTGAACGAAACAACGTGAAGTGGTGCGCGATGGTCGTCTGCAAGGGTGGGGATTCCCGTGACGTCCGGCAAACGCAGTGTCACCGCAGGTGTGGTGGGCGTGATGGGGTGCCCTTGCAGGCAATAGACCGTTGGGTCACGCATGCTCGAAAGGTCGCAGCGCAGCGAAGGCCGTGTCACCAATCAGCGAAACGCAACCCCAAGCACCACTTCGAAAGGAAACCTGCCGTCACCTACCTAGCCGAGTGGTCGAAGGCATCGCGGCGAAACGATGAATGCCCGTCAACTGTCAGTCAGGTCGGCGACCCCGGTACCTCCGCGCTGATTGTCAAACCTCGAGCACATGTTGCCTGAATCACCTCTAGTGCCGTCGGCAACGAATTCCAGTACCGAGCTATCCGCCGGGCTACATTGATGACCGAACGCAACCAAGCTTCTGGCAGGTAAGCCTCAAACCGATTCGTTGATTGCGTGCCGACGGAGTCGTCGTTGTTCGGCCCACAGTTCCCAAATTGCGACCGTTGCCCGAATCGCCACGGGAAGGGTCATTGGTAGGGCCACCTCCGGGCTCGGATCAACACGCTTGGCTTGGTCCACTTCGATGTTCACCGGTGGTGCCGATTTTGTCGTGTCTTGTGACCATCCTTCGACAAAGAGTGATGGAAGGAGCCCGAGTCCTAGAAGAAAGAACGTGTCTTCGAGGTCTATCTGGAAGACGTCGCGCACGGCAACGCCGATCCATTTGGCAATCAGGATTATTCCGATCCCTGCAGCGCCGACCGAAAAAGTTCGTTGCCGTTTGCTGCCTGTCGCCAAGTGCTCCGCCAGGTGGTAGATCCCAAGCGTTCCAGCGACTAGAACACAGAAGACGGTCGCGGCAGCGGTCAGAGTCTGCATTCGGGTATCAGCACGCACCACGCACGGTTGACTTGGTGGTGCTTTCGAGACGAGGGCAAACAGGATCCCGGTGCCGACGAAGGAAAGCACGACCCACGCTCGACCAGTTCTTCCAACCCAGTAGAAGAGTCCAATTGCGAGGAGCGCTAACGCGAAAGTCACGTTGGGATTCGACCGATGGCATAGGTCATGAGGTTGAATGAGGAACAAGCTAACGGCGGCCCCAAGGAAGAATATGAGTGAGGCAAATGTCGCGAAAGCGGTTGTAGAGCTTTTTGGGCCCAAACATCGGTGTGCGACTCCAGCGAACACCAACATCATTGTGGTTATGTGTAAGTTGCCAGGAGGCAGTTCGATCCACATTCTTTCGGCAGGTATCAGCCGCTGCGCTAAGTATCCGAGGAACGATACGGCAACGCTGACGACGAGGAGCCACTGAACGAGGTCGTTGGTGCGCTGGCCAAGCCTTTGACTTCGGCACCAGAGCACTCCATTCAACAATGCGCTTTCATGTCCGAGTAACAAAGGTTTCGTTGACTCGTGCTTGTTGACGGGCAGGAGAGGAGGTCGAGAGGATTTGGCCATGCGAATAGCAAACCAGATGGGTCTGACAGTTTCCGTTTACGGGCAGGAATAGAGCGCTGCTCCGCAAGATTGAAGCGTGACGAAGGCAGCGAACCTAGTAGTTGAGACAGCGTTAGCGCAGTAAGACAGGGTCGAGTCAAGTCTGGGCGGCACTCGGAATTGCAGAGCCGCCTTCATCGGACCGGTCTTCTGGTTCGGAGATTCGTGGGAGAAGCGTGTTTCGGATCGCTTCGAACATCCGGCCTTGTTCGGCTAGCTGATTGTCGAGGGCTGCTCGTTGGGATTGGTACGACGGGAGGAACCGATTGATTGCTTCGTCGAGGAGTTGGCGAATATCCGAAACAGCGTGGCGGTCGCTAAATTCAATATGTTCGCGACCGACAACGAGGGATTCACGTTGGGCGCCGCCGGCAAGTGGGGGCGGATTGAGATCCATGAGATGGTCGGCGGCTACTGCGAGAAGTTCTGTTCGAAGTAGTGGAACCGATTGCTCAGGCAGGTTTAGCGTCGCCTTGGTCCGGTAGCGGTCCCCGGAACGGAATTGACGCTCAACGGGTCGCACCTGGATTTCGCGGAACAGCGGTAAGCCTAAGACACGTATCTCCCGAAGCTCCTCGGCCAGCATCTGCGCAGCTCTGACTTCTGTGTCAATTGCGTTGTCTTCGCGATGTGCGTTTCCCGCAGCCCGGTTTGCAACTTCGAGGGCAAATCTGATTGCTTCGGAGACTTTCGAAGGATCAAATGGCTCTGGCTGCTCGCCCGAGTCCAGCCCTATGTGGCCATAGAAGGTTTTAATGTGGATTCGCCCGTTTAGCTCGGGTTCTCCCAGGAGGGCGAAGTTGTGACGGTTTAGTTCGGAGTCGAAGGCAAGCTTCCAAACGGATCGGTAGCTCAGTGGAATACCAACAACGGTGAGGGTTAGGAGGGCGCTCGGATCGTTTAGTTCTGGTGGGCCAACAGTTAGGAACTGGCCAATTGAATCACCTTCCTCCGACATGGTTGTTGAAGGACTCCGGTCACGTCGGCGATACGTCGAAGAGAATGTCTCCAGGCTCACAATCCAGTCAACCACAAAAGTAAGTCCACGTAGGATATCTGAGGTTGTTGCAATTTGTCGGTCACCTCGAAAGGCTTCGAACCAGATGTAATCAATTGGATTCCTTGCGTGCATGAGCGCAAGCGAGCCGGGTTTCGTTGGTGGTTGGTCAGGTCCTATTGGCCAGCTGACTTGGTACGGGCCGTTACTGTAGTTGCGCGTCCATCCTTGTTCGGCCGGTATGGCGTTGTCATGGATGTCTCGCCAAATGTCAAGCGCCGCGTCGAAGCTCAAGATCAAGGATCGAAATGCGCCCGGCAAGAACGATGCATCCTTGCGTTCGATGACAGCTTCAATCTCACGCAAAGAAGCTCGAAGGGCTTCATTATTGATGGCATCGGCGTACGCGAACGAGTGCAAGGGTCGGTCGAACGTAGCATCGATCAGGATCTGGACGAACCGTTCCACCTGCCTTGCCGTGCGGCGCAGAAAATTTGTATCCACTGGCACACCCAGGTGCTGGGCAAGGTTTCGGGATCGATGAAGTTGCTCGACAGATTTCCAAAGTGGCTCACTCCAAGAATTGCTGCGAGTCCGCAGTTTTGCTGCAATTCCGTCGAACTTCTCCTTCTCGGCGACCTCGATTCCTAGCTGGGAAGCACATAAAGCCATCGTTCTTTCTGCTGCAGCGTCCAAAAGAACCGTAGCCGTGCCACGCTCCGATTCGCTCTCGCCGAAGGCCCTAGCAATGCCCTCGTCCAGTATCTTCCGAAGCTCAAGCATCCTGCGGGCTGTGTCAGATGCGATAGGGATTTGTTTACCCGCTTCGAAAGGCGAATCGATCCCCCGCGGATTTTTAGTTGACATCCTGGGACCTCTCGAGCGGAGCGATTTCGAATTCAGGTTCGTCCACTTCGCTCACCGATTCGGGTTCGAGTTCCGCTGAACTTTCGACTTCTGCCTGCATTCTGTCGGCCAGGAGGCTTGCGATAGTTATGAAGGATCTGAGCTTCGCGATCGTTTGGGATCGCGCCGCTTTCGTGTCTGTGTTGTCTTCATCGTCATTTTTTGAGGCAACCCTGGCTTTGAGGAATTCAACGGCCTGGAGTTCTGGTGTCGGGTCGACTCCGGCATTGGCTGCCAGCTGAACCCATGACTCGATTTTCGAAAGTGAACGTGCACCTGCAGAGCGAAGAGCCTGTTGGATTAGGAGTCGCGCCGTGAAGTCCACGCCCATGGCCATGGTGAGCCATCGTTTGGTTTCCTCGTCTGCGTCCATCGTGACTGCTTGCCGAAGAAAAGATGGAAAGTGTCGGTAGCTGTCTTCGTTGTCACCATCGAGGGCGGCGAGGGTGCGAAGTATCGGTTCGAGTTCACGGAATGGTTGAAGGTGAGCGGGGAGCGCATTTTGGTGAGCCCAAAGCGAAAGGATGGCATTCGAACACTCTTCCCGTGCGGATTGCTGCGTTTCTGGGCCCGCGCTTTTTGCGTTGGAGATATGTGATGCGATGTCATGGGCCATCCACTGCGTCAGAAGGCCAGCGTCAGAAGAAAGTTCGCCGACCAACTGCGTTCCCAGTTCAATTACGGCCTCAGAGCGTGCGAGGGATTCCATCATTCTCCATTAGGTAGTAACGAACGACGGGCGCAGGGTAGCTTCCAAAATCGTTTCCGGTCTGCGGAGGATATCGGCGAACGGAGACACTAACGATCAAACAATCGTGTGCGTGCTCGTTCAAAAGCTGCCGAACAAATTCTAGGTTGCCGCTCAGCCTTGTTCCGTCGTCCGTTGTTTCGTTCCCATACGAGTTGATTGTTTGGGACCATGATTCGCTTCGAAGCCTGCTTGGTGAATCGGTTGTATTCGTCCAGAAGCGTCCATCGCTCGATGGTTGCAATACCAACTTTTCGATGATCTCAGGGTGCGGACGGGGCGCAGGAAATTGAACTTCGGCGGCCCACGGATCTTGGCGGTCAAGACCCGCCGATTTATTGCCGGTGGTTACCCAGCCGGTCAATGTGAGATGGCCCGCCCGGATTGCATCCTCGGGGTTAGCGTCGGGAAGAAAAAAGCGATCAGGGTCCGTTGCTGTCTGAAGCGCTGTAACCAACGAGAGGGCTCCTGTTTTCGAAACTAACGAACTACGGATTGAGACGGTCTCTCTGGTGTGATCACTGTCGGTTCCCGTACTCCATGAACCCCAGAGAACGTGCTGATCGTCATCAGTGATCAACTGCGCATCGAGGTATTCGGTAGTGATGTTCCGGCACCAAGTCTCGTCGCGATAGTTCGTCGGTGGGGCGGGTGCAATGATGAAGCAGGGGTCTCGCCTGTCTGATAGCCACTTTTTGTCTGGCCGCGTTAGGGCGTACTCGTCGATCCATCCCTGGTACAAGTTGGCCTCTTCGTTCGTTTCCTGACGAACTGCGTGGCTGGCAAGCAATCTAGCGGCAACGATCATCATTGCGTGGTAAGATCGGTAAGCGGCTAGGTCATCGGTTTCGGGAAGCGTCCCCCCTGAGTGCAGCGTTTTGTTGAAGTCCGTAAAGACTTTTCGCTGGTGTCGAGGATCAGTTCGCCAGTCATCCTCGACTCCGAGTCGTTCCCGTAAAACGATCCGCACCCGTGTCGTGATCGATGTTTCGCTAAGGCCAAAAACGCTGCCCAACGGTGCAAACCAATAAGGCCCGATATCAATTCCAAAGTAGTAACGCTCTCCGTCGCTCGACGGCGGATTTTGTTCTGTTAGTTCGTCGCTGTTGCTTTCGCCCCAATCCCAATGTGTACTTAGTGGTAAAGAAGGGGCGTTGACATTGTCCAACATCGCGGCCTCGGTGGGTTCTTTCGACAGCGATCGTTGAACTTTGCGGATCGATCTGGCGGCTAGTTCGCGGATCAACACGTGTTCTTCCGTAAGGCTGGACTGGAGAAAAGGGGTAAAGATGCTCACATGACTCGGGTGCTCTTCTGCTGCTCGGGCAAGGCCGATAAGCAGCCATTGCTTGGCGTGCCAGTTGTAGAACTCGAGCCGCGCGTCAGCGAACGGAATGGTCGAGATGCTGGCGCTCCACCTGTGGAGGGCGGTGAGGAAGTCACTCCATCCCAGTTCGACGCAAGTTCTCACGACGTGAGCAAACTCCCATCGGTCGGCAACCGTGGGTGAGCCGAGCCCTGCCCAGACATAGCCAGCAAGTGCTTCCATGCAGTCGCCAGTGGGGATCAGCTTGTTGTGCCACGGTCCGTCGCCGTCGTCAGGCCGAAGCTCACCTTCTATGAGATCGAGGCCGTAGCACAGGGCTTCCTCTGCCTCGTCGGGGGTTAGACACGTAGCTAAGGGGTCAAGCATCTGGAACAGCGAACGGGAATCGAGCGTGTCTGCTTGTAGTGCGAAACCTTCAATCGTCGCTTTGACAACTTCTTCGTCCAGGACGATGTCTCCGTCGTGTAGCCGTCCGAACGGCAAACTGACGTTCCATCCTGTCCGTCGAACTAATTGCGGTTCATGACGGCACGCAACGAGGACAGCACTGCGGACTGCGGCCTGAACCGAGATCATGGTTGAAGCGAACGTGGGGATGCATTCGAGCATTCGCGCTAGATCGAAAATCCCGAAATCAGGCCAGGATGACACGGCACTAATGAAGTCAGATTCCTTGCCGATCCCGGCGACTCTAAATCCGTGTTGAAAGAACTCCCGAAGTTCGTAGGGCCCATCGTATGTTCGTAGGTCAGCATACGACTTTCTAAGGGCGCCAAAATCGGACATGTCGATGCCATCGAAGTAGTGATCCCAATCGGGGGTTCTGCGAACTTTGCCTTCGTGGTTAGAACTGAAAATTTTTGAGACGAGATTGGAGCGGTCTACTTCGACAACATACGCATGACGAAGCCGACCGATATCAAGAAGCTCGACACCGAGCGTCTCACCGAGATGTGCAAGCCCCTCCCACGTTGCTTTAGGTTGATTTGTGAGGCGCAAGTAGCGGTAGCTTGCCTGGAGCATCAAGCTACGGAGGTCGCCCCGATTTTCGGTAGCGAGAGCGCTCTGCAGATCATTGAACCTGTCCCATTCAGCGACCAGACCTGCCAAGGCGAGGGGAGCGGAGGGTGGCAAGAGACCTCGTTTCACAAGGCCATAAATCGCCACGGGAAAGATCCGTCGTGAGTCGCCGAACTGCCTATCGCGCCATCGACTCAAAATCGCTAAGGCAGAAGTGCCACAGAGCCCAGTCAACACTTCGACGGTGCCCCTCCACTCAAAGTAGCTGTCTTGGGCGACGTAAACGTATGTGGTCTCAGCGGCGCGTGCGAGAAGGTATGCAGTCTTTGGTTTTGGATGATTGATGTCTGAGGCGGCCTTTGCAACGTGAAGGAGAGCGGCCCAGAGATTGAAATGCTCTTCGCCGACCCGGCTAGCGATTTCGATCGCTCGATTGAAATATGCGGTCGCTTCGCTCTTGCTGATTGGCCGGAGTACCGGCCAA